>PBOE01000020.1 GCA_002725275.1 Methanobacteriota archaeon | reverse complement strand
GCGGNCCNGAAGGNGGACCGNNGGGNGGGCCNNNGGGNGGNCCGGANGGNGGACCNGANGGAGGNCCGCTGGGTGGGCCAGAGGGNGGACCGGACGGGGGACCTGAAGGAGGACCGCTGGAGGGCGGGGTCGGTGGCGCTGACGGGACGGACGGAGGCGACGTCGCCGGAGTGGATGGANCAGCAGGCGGGGTCGATGCCGGTTCTTCTGCAGGCTCAGGGCTTGCAGGCGTCAAGGGGGCAAGAAGCGGGTCGACGGTGGGCGCCGGTGCCTCGGACGCAGGCGATGTCGGCGCTTCCAGCGGCGTGAGGGGTGTGGGTTCGCTCGTGGCCCAGGGAGGCGTGCGGGGTGCGTCTTCTTCGACAGCATCGCCACGCATGACTTTGGTCGCACCGCCTTCCATGTTTTCGCCGACGTAGGAGGTCATCACCACGGACGAAGCATCGATGATGCCTCGCTCTTCCGTGTTTCCAAAATCCTCCAGGTGGTTGTCAAACGCACCGCTGAACAAACTCGAGCCGATGGCGTTCCCGAGCACGCGGCCCTTGTCCGCTTGGTACTCGAAGTCGGCTTCGTAGGGGCCGAGTTTCATGGCTTGTCCGCCACCGTTGAATTCGAACGTCCACGTGCCGGCGTGAATGCGTGCTTCAAACTTGAACTGACGAGTAAGGCCGGGGCCGATGGAACTGATGCCCTCGACCGCCTCAAACCGCTTACCCTTGGCGTCCACGAGCGCGGCCTGAAGGCCTCCCACGGGAATGGACGACTCGTTGACGACGTCGACGACCACCTGAATGACGTCTTCATCGTCGTCGTCAATTTCCATCTTGACCGATGTCAAGTGAGCGTTCAGGGAACCTGCACGGGCGCTGTGGTCATCACTCACTCGGGCTCACCGGTCCCTACTGACCGGTGGCATTACTTCAATGGCTTGCCCTCGTGGGATGCCCTCAGCGCAATCGAAGACGGGTCTCGGAAGGCAGCGACCAGTCCACGGCAGCGACCGTGTGGTGCTTTCGGTCAACGGCCGTGCGGTACTCGGCCGTGGTGGAGCCAGCGCTGAAGGTGTCGCGCAGGCCAAACCAGAGCCAACCGACAAAAGGAACGATGTAGATCATTTTGGCCACGGCCCGGGGACCCCAGTGGTGCTGTTCGAGCATCGTTCCGTTGTCGTGAACGATGGCGATGCGGAAGCCGCGCTGGCCAAGCGACCGACCGATGGTCTGACCGGTGTACTTGAAGTAGAGATAAAACGCAGCGCAGAAGACAAACCAGTTCATGACAAACTCGGCCGTGTAGCGCCCGCCTTCGGTGGCCAATTCGTAATTGAACAGGCCCTCAAGCAGTCGGAAGTCGGTGAAAAAGCCGAGCACGATGCTGATGAGCATCATGTCGAGCATGAAGGCGAGGACGCGCTTCCAAGACGGGGCGATGAGCATGCCTTCGGGGGCGGTACCGATGATGTTCTGCGCCAGCGTGCCGCCCTTGACGATGGTCACCGGGTCTTCGGCCATGGTTCGGGGACGACTTCCCCTTTGTCAAATGGCGCGTTGGCTCCATCACGAACTGTGCGTGACGTGCCAGGCAAACAACTGGTGTTCGTCAATCCAGTCAAGGTAGGACTTCCACGTGCCATCGTGCCGCAGTGTCGTGGGATGCCCGAGCAGAATGAGGCCTCGCTTCGCCCGCGTGATGGCCACGTTTAATCGCCGGTAATCGGCGAGGAACCCCACTTCGCCGCGCTCGTTTGCTCGCACGGTCGAGAACACGATGACCTCCTTTTCCCGACCCTGGTACCCGTCAACGCTCTTGATTTCCAATCCGTGGTAGGGCTGGCCCGGTTCACGCCCGCCGGCCGATTCAAACAGCCGCACGAGTTCACGCACCTGACCGTTGTAAGGCGAGATGACGCCGATGTCCTGAGGTTGAAGGTCGCCGACGGCCAGCAGGTCGTTAACAACGCTCAGCACCTTGGCCGCTTCATCCCGGTTGGAGCGGCTCTTCCCTTCCTCGTCGGCTTCCTCGACGCCATCGACCGGAACGAAGGCCATCGGTCGGTCCCAGTCCGGCCACAAAAAGCCGGCAGGCGGGGGCCGCTCTGCGGCGGAGCAACCGTCGTCGAGGCGATTTTCATAAAATCGGGCGCTGGGGAACTCGCGCAAGATGGGGTGCATTCGGTACTGCGTCGTCAGCATGTTGGACTCGACGCCGCAGGCGATGAGGCGGTCAAACAGCGACCGATTGAGCCCGCCTTGTTCGGCGCGGCGACTCAACACCGTGGGCGGGAGTTGCTGGTGATCGCCAACCAAGATCAACTGTCGACACCCCTTCACGATGGGCACCAGCGCACTGGGTTCGGTGGCTTGCGTGGCTTCGTCCATCAAGACGATGGGGAATTTTCTGGACCCCAACAAACGGTGGCCGCATCCGATGGTGGTGGCGCAGATGACCTCGGCTTCGTCGAGCACGCTGGCCGTCATGGTGTCCTCCATCCGTCGAATTTCCTTCTGGTTGATGCTGATGTCCCGGTGCATCAGGCCTTTCTCTTTCCCGCGTAGCGACGGCAAGGCTTTGCGTAATTCCCGCTGTTCGTCTTGCAAAAACGCCAACTCCTCCTGCATGGGGTGGTTTTCAAGCACCGCATCGAGGGTGGCGGAACGAAGGGTTTCACGTACCTTCACCGGACGACCAATACGGAGGGCTTTCACGCCCAAATCCAACAACCCCTCGAGCAGGTTGTCCACGGCGACGTTGGACTCTGCCGTGGCGAGCAAAGGGCCGCTGCCCTGCTGAGCCAACAGGTGAAGGAGGTGGGTGGCCGTGGTGGTTTTCCCGGTGCCGGGTGGGCCCTGGATAAGGGTGAGGCGTCGTGAGACAGCAGCCTTGATGGCCGCTTGCTGAGACGGGTTGAGGTGAGCGTGGGAAGGCATCGGACCACGTTGCTGCCGTTTGCCACGTATGTCCGGGGACAGTTCGGCGCTCTGGTTGATGTCGAGCACGTTGCCGAGGATGAGTTCTCGAAGGACGGTCCCGCCGTCACCCTCGGTTGAGTGAAAGGCGATGAGCGCTTCATGCATGCGGTCGTGCGCCACCCGGTTTGCTCCACGGTCAAGACGCCATCCTCCTTTTCGGACGTCCCGAGGGCGCTCGCTCACGACCACGCGCAGGCGGGTGGGGCCGCGGTCGAGCACCACGCCCTCAACCACCTTTTCTCCCCACGGGCGGGAGCGGGAAATGAGCACGATGTCGCCGTGGGAAAACCGATGTTCGGGCAAGCGACCGCTGTCTTGGGCCTCGAAAACGACGATGTCCTCCCCAAAAAAACGGCCCTGAACTCGGGCTTTGAGGTCAAACAGGGACACGCCGGCCATGACCAAACGCTGCTTTGACCACGTCTTCCACCGCTCTTCCACCAGTTGCGTCTCGTCGTCGAGCTCCTGTTTGATGAGGTCGGTCATGGTGGAAAAGTGGTCTTGGCTGCGGCGCCATCGGTCCGGCGCAGGTTCGCCTTTGGCCATCGGTGGCTCAGGATCGCTGGCGCTGTTCATGCGCTTGACCGAACCCTTTCGCGCCATGTTACCACCACCGGCTGGTCCCTCATCAGCGTATGGATGGAGATTGAAGCAATTGCCAAGCGGCAAACCCTCAGTCTTAAACCGAGATTCCACGGCGCACACTCCGGGTGGGTCGGTGTTCGGTCGCAAGAAGAAGGACACCGGCGCTGACGGCGTCGAATGTCCCTACTGCGGCGTCAACAACCCCCTCGGTGCAGAGCAATGCGTTCAGTGCTATTACTCGCTGAACAAATCAGCACGAGACCAGCCCATGGCCGAGCCGTCCTCCTCCAATGACGAAATCATGAGCCTCCTGCTGGGCGACAACGAAGAGGAAGAAGACGTCGGTCCCGTGGTTGAAGCGGTGCTCTCGCTCGAAGATGTCACGGTGGAAGTGGACCAATACGCCACGACCGAACCTCAGCACGACGAGGACGGCGAACCGGTCCCCGAATCGTTTGAGTTCATCGGCAGCCAAGGTCCAACGCTGTCCTCCACGGTGACCTCACAGGAACCGCCTGAGGAGGAACTTACGTTGGCTGACGCTCCGAAAACCTACGTTGAATTCGACCTCGGGAAGGTCGACCCGCTGGATGAAGTCGCTGAACCCGTTCACACCGGACGCGGCGGCTTGTATTCTCCCACGGTTGAGGCCCCCAAGGACGACGACTTGCTGGGCGACGTCGGGCCTGCACCCAACGCCCTGCCCGACCTCCCTGACCTGCTGGATGAACCCGCGGCCGTCGGTGCAACCCTGGCACAAGCCGCTGCCACCGAAACCCCCGATCTGCCCGACCTGCCCGAAACGGAACCCGTAGCAGAGGCGGTGGCCGAACCTCACCCTCAAGCAGCTGACGTCGCAACAACGAGCTCAACGCCCGACCTGCCAAGCCTTCCGGAGGACGAGGCGCTCCCAGAGGCCGCTACCCCGGCCGTCACCCAGCCCGAGCCCACTCCCTCGGCACAAGACCAGCGGATTTGGCCGTGGCCCAAAGCCGAGGCGTGGAGTCCGACGCAGGTCTACCAGGAAGTTGTCAGCGCCATGGAGCACATCAAACACGGGCGGATGGAGGCAGCGGCCAACACCTTGGATCACCTCGGACCTCACCTCGACGATCACCTGGACATGCTGCTTCACGTTTCGGTGTTGATGCAGCACCTTGGTCGACAGGAACACATGAAATGGACGTTGGACATGGCCGCCTACGTTCATCCGACCGACCCACACGTTCAACAAGCACGGTCACAACTTTTGGTCTGAGGGAGTCGCATGGTCGAGACGCCGGAATTACGGGTCGATGACCGAATTGTCCTGCGTCCTGCCACCAATGCGGTGCTGGTGGCGATGTTTGAGGCCTACCAGGAGGATGTTGAGGCAGCGCAAACGGCGTTGCCGTGGCTTGACCCGGACGACGACGTGCGTCGTCAACTTCGCGACATGCTCTACGACATCGAAGCGCAGGGCGGTACGGACACCCTGCACTTTTGGTCCATCCACACGCACAACACCAACGAATTCGTGGGTTTGGTTGGCTTGGGCGACGAACTCCAATCCCTGCACGCCGACTTCAACCTCGGCTACTGGGTTTGTCGTGCTTACCGACAACAATCCATTGCTTCGACCTGTGTTGACACCATCTTCACTTGGCTCAGCGAGCGGAACACCACCACCACGGTGGAGATCGCCGTTCACCCGCACAACCAAGCCGGGCTGGCCACCGCGAGCGCCATTTGCCAGCGCTGGAACGGTGAGCGCCTGGCCGAATTCATCGGGATCGAATTCAACGAGCGAACGGTACCTCATCATCTGCATCTGGTTGACTTGGGCCCGGAGGCCTGACATGCCGACGTGGATGACCGTTGACACCGATGACCTGCGGCACCTGCCGAAACACCAGGGCCACCCGACCCGAAGCACCGTGCCCTTCACGGGTTCGCTTGACGGGGTTTCCGACGAATTTCAGCAGGGCTGGAAGGGGTTCGTGAACTGGATGGACACCCACGACGGGGCCGTCACGCTGTTCGTGATTTCCGACCTGCTGGCGTCGTCGGTCTTTGCGGGTGAACTCAAGCACGCACTGGCGTCGTTTCCCGACCGGTTAACCGTCGGATGTCACGGGCACTCGCATCGTTCATGGTCCGCGTGGGGCGAAGATGCCGAGGGGTTTCGAACGATGTTAGAAACTTCAACGGATGTGCTCAAGGCCCATGCCGGTGAAGCGTTTCGGCCGTATTTCCGAGCCCCCAACGGCTACGTCGCTCCGTGGATGGCGCCGGTGCTCGCCGAAGCCGGCTACCGGGTCGACACCTCGGTCAACCCGTCGTGGCTGGTCAAATCCAAGGCCGGAGGCGCTCGATGGTCGGACGTGAGACAAGCCATGTCGAAGGCCGGGCTGGTCGAGCGCCAATGGTTGACGCGACGCACCCTGCCCGTGAACGGTCCAGCGTTGTTCCGGTTCCCCCTTTCACTCGGTGCCCGAAGAGCCTGGAGGCGAACGCCACCGTTGCTTCGAGCATCGGAACTTGGCTCGGTTGAAAACCCCGAGGCTTCGATCACCACCGTCTACTGCCACGTGTTGGACTTTGCTCGGAACAACGGAACGTGGATTCCGCCGTTGCCGAGGCATAGAGCCAAGTAAAGCCGTCGTCGTGGCTTCACCATGAGCGTCGTGAACTTCGCAGAGAAATTTGGCCTGTTTTCCGACCACTGGTCCCCCAAGGTCATTGCTGAAATGAACGACTATCAGTTCAAACTGGTGAAAATTCAGGGCGAATTCGTCTGGCACGACCACGGTCATACCGACGAAGTGTTCATCGTCATTGAGGGCAGCATGAACATCGAGTTTGAAGACCGGACCATCACGCTCAACGCCGGTGAAATGCACGTGGTTCCCAAAGGCACCCGGCACAAGCCCTACGCCGACGAGGAGTGCAAGGTGATGCTCGTCGAGCCGCGCGGCGTGGTCAACACCGGCGAAGCGGACGGCGAACTGACAGCCGAAAACGACGTGTGGATCTGAACCGCTCAGTGCTGCTCAACGATGCCCCGGTACACTTCTCCGCTCGGCCGAAGCGTGCGCTCTTGGGTCTCAAAGTCGACGTGGTGCAAGCCAAACCGCATCGAATAGCCCTCAGCCCACTCAAAATTATCCAAAAGCGACCAGTGGTGGTAGGAGCGGACATCGTGGCCGTCGCGAAGCGCATTGGACAACACCCAAAGGTGACGCCGGAGATGTTCGGCACGTAGGGTGTCCTCAGCGTCGGCCACGCCGTTTTCGGTGATTTCAATCGGCACGCCCAGCGGCCTCAGGAAATCGAGCGCACGCGCCAGGCCCTCCGCATACATGGGGTAGCCGAATTCAGTGGCCACCTCCTGGCGCCGTTTGGGGAACTTCATCTTGAGCAGGGAGACCGAGGCGGGCCCGACCAGCACGTGCGTGTAGTAGTTGAGGCCGACAAAATCCAAGCTGGCTTTGGCTTCNGGGACGTCTTTGAAGAACATCTTTCCGTTCTGGATGCCGCTACGCCAGGCGCCGTTCCANACCCACTCCATGAGACGAGCCAGCGGCCAATCGATGGGGCTCCAGCGGTTCTTGGGGTCGAAGAGCGTGACGTTCTTGGCCACGCCGAATTGAAGCTCTGGATGTTTGGGTTTGAGGGCCTTGTAGACGGTTCCGTGAGCGAACAGCAGGTTCCGCATCACCCGCAGCGTCGTCGGAATGGAGCGACGGCCGGGAGGGAACATCCCGAGGGTGTAGCCCATGGTGGAGAAGACCGTGGGTTCGTTGACGGTCACCCACGTCTTGACTCGGTCGGCCAGGGTGTCCACCACCCGCTCGCAATAGGCAGCAAAGGCTGGGATGTTCGCTCGATCTGCAAACCCGCCCTTGGCTTCCCACCANTCGGGGTGAGTGAAGTGGTGCAGGGTCACGACGGGGCGAATACCGCGCCCCACGAGGTCNTCCACCATCTCGGCATACACGGCCAAGGCGGCTTCGTCCCATGCGCCTTCGGTGGGCTCCAAGCGACTCCATTCGATGGAGAACCGGTAGGAGGTCATACCGAGGTCGGACAGCAGTTGGAAGTCGTCTTTCCACCGGTTCCAGTGGTCNCACGCCGCTCCACTTGCCTCGAGTCCCTTGGCCGCCTCGTGGACCGTCCAGTTGTTCGCTTGATGGCCTTCGACCTGATGCGCTGCCGTGGCCGTGCCCCAGTGGAAGCCCTCGGGGAAGTGCAGATCGTCAAGGTTGACGTTGGCCCAATCCTCGTGCGGCTCAGGGTACTTGCGACGCCGGTACGTGATCAACGTCACCTTGAAGACGATGAACGCCGCCAATGCGGCCACCAGCACGCGTTCCCACATGGTGGCCTTCTTGACGGGTCTTCCCTTTGTAGTTGGGTATCAACCCAAGGCGTGAAAAAGAAGTGAGCAAGACACAGGCCATGGCTCAGGGTACACCGTTCCAGCAAAAGGTGTGGGCGGCCCTCCAAACCATTCCGTGCGGGGAGGTGCGAACCTACACGGACATCGCCGTCCAAATCGGCCACCCGTCCTCGGCCCGAGCCGTGGCCAACGCCTGCGGAAAGAACCCGTATGCACCCGAGGTCCCCTGCCATCGCGTCATCCGCTCGGACGGCTCCATCGGGGGGTACAGCGCAGAGGGCGGCTCGGAAAAGAAACGGGCCATGCTGCGTGAAGAAGGCGTTCACATCGACTGAACGGTTCAAAGCGAAGCGATGTCGTCTCGATCGGTGGAGACGGCGAAATTCTTCTCCGCCTTGGCGTAGACTTTGGCGTCGAGTTCGCCTTCACGCACGAGCGACGACAGCGCAGCCAGCGCAATGGCGGCACCGTCGATCTCAAAGAAACGACGGAGCGCTTCGCGGGTGTCAGACCGACCAAAGCCGTCGGTGCCCAAGACGGTGTAGGGTCCGCTGACCCACTGACGAATCATGTCCGGGACGGCCGCCATGTTGTCGGAGACGGCGACGGTGGGCAGCGGTTCAGCGAGCAGGGTCTCCACGTAGGGCTTCTGAGCCTCGTCGGTCGGGTGGAGGCGGTTGTGTCGGTCGCACGCCAGGCCCTCTCGTCGGAGTTCGCCGTAGGAGGTGGCGGAGTAAATTTCACAGCGCACGCCGTAGGTCTCAAGCTTCTCCACCGCATCCAGCACTTGCACCATGATGGGGCCCGAGCCGATGAGTCGTACGAGCGGTCCGTCGCCTTTTGGCGCGCCGCGAAGCAGGTACATGCCCTTGATGATGCCCTCGTCAGCGCCTTTTGGCTTCGGTGGCATGGGGTAGTTTTCGTTGTAGATGGCGATGTAGTGCAGCACGTCTTGGTTGTCAACGTACATCTCTTCGATACCGTGGCGGATGATGGTCGCCAATTCGTAGGCAAAGGCGGGGTCCCACGCTCGAACTGCA
>PBOE01000019.1 GCA_002725275.1 Methanobacteriota archaeon | reverse complement strand
CCGGCGTGACCGACAACCCAGGGAAAGCCGCCACCGACGGTTTCCTGACGTTGTTTCCATTGGACGTCGAAGCCAAAATCGCCACCTACCTGACCTATGTGTTCTACGGCCTTCCTGACGACTGCGATGAATCGTGGCTTGCCGGGGCACTCCACAACAACCTCATCGAACGGGCCCTGGTGGCCACCCGAAGCGATTGTCAGGCCAAGGCTTGGCCTGAATTGAGTTTCCCGACCCCACCCGAACAGGTGTTCATTGAACCTCAATCCATCAACCTCGAGGTCGATGACACCACGCTGGAAACCATTTCCACCGAAGGGCTTCTCGCCCTCAACCTGAACGAAATGCACGCCATTCAGGCGCACTACCGAGACGATGCCATTCGGTCTCAACGTGAAGCCATGGGCATTGTTCCGAATGCGCCAACCGACGTTGAACTCGAGTGTTTAGCCCAGACGTGGAGCGAGCACTGCAAGCACAAGATCTTCGCATCAAAAATTCACCACGTCGACCATGAGACGGGCGAAGACACGGTGGTCGATTCCTTGTTCAAAACGCACATCATGAAACCCACTCACGACATGCAAAACGACGTCGACTGGTTGCTCTCGGTGTTTCACGACAATTCCGGCGTTATTGCATGGGATGACACGTGGAGCGTTTGCATGAAGGCCGAGACGCACAATTCCCCCTCGGCGCTGGACCCATACGGCGGTGCCATGACCGGCATCGTGGGCGTGAATCGAGACATTCTCGGAACCGGTTTGGGCGCACGCCCCATCGCAAACACCGACGTGTTTTGCTTCGGTCCACCCGATTGGGAAGGGAACCTACCGGAGAACCTGTTTCACCCCTCTCGTGTGTTGCGTGGGGTTCACGCTGGGGTTCGCGTGGGCGGGAATGAATCAGGCATTCCCACCGTGAACGGCGCCATCGTGTTTGACGACCGGTACATCGGAAAACCGCTCGTGTATTGCGGCACGGTTGGCATCATGCCCCGCACCCTCACCGACGGCCGCCCATCCCACATCAAGACCCCCGTGGCGGGCGACATCGTCTACATGGTGGGCGGTCGCGTGGGTTACGATGGGATTCACGGTGCGACGTTTTCGTCTCTTGAACTGACTGAAGAATCTCCTTCCAGCGCCGTCCAAATCGGCGACCCCATCACGCAGAAGAAAATGCTTGACATGGTGTTGGAGGCCAGAGATGCCGGCCTCATCACCTGCATTACGGACAACGGCGCTGGCGGGCTATCGTCGTCCATCGGCGAGATGGCGGAATACACGAACGGCTGTGAAATTGACCTCGCCAAGGTCCCTCTGAAGCAAGCCGGGTTGTCGCCGTGGGAAATCCTCGTTTCTGAAAGTCAGGAACGCATGACCATTGCCGTACGGCCCGACGATCAGGCGGCGTTTGAAGCGATGGCTGACCTTCACGAAGTCGAAGCCACCGCCGTGGCCACGTTCACGTCAACGGGCATGTTTCACGTTCGCTATCACGACGCCACCGTGGCGTATTTGCCCATTGAATTCCTCCACGACGGCGTTCCACAACTCGAACTCGAATCGGAATGGCGCCCACCCCAATTGACGCCGTTTGTTCCTCCTTCCACCGCCGACCACACCGCTCTCCTGGAAGGGATGTTGAAGCGACCAAACATCGCCAGCAAGGAAACTTGGGTTCGCCAGTACGACCACGAAGTCATTGCCCAAACGGCCATCAAACCCTTTGTCGGCGTCAAACGCGACGGTCCAGGGGATGCCGGCGTCATCGCCCCCATTCACGGGAACCCTCACGGTCTCGTGATTTCGTGCGGTATTGCGCCTCGGTACTCCGACATCGACGCAGGCGCCATGGCCGCCGCCTCCATCGATGAAGCGGTTCGCAATGCGGTGTGCGTGGGGTTGGACGTGGACAAGATGGCCGGCCTTGACAACTTCTGCTGGCCGGACCCCATCGAGTCGGAAAAGACACCTGACGGGCGCTTCAAACTCGCTCAGCTCGTTCGAGCGAATCGAGAATTGGAACGCGTTTGTCGAGCCTATCGATTGCCGTGTGTCAGTGGAAAGGATTCCATGAAGAACGATTACGGCACGGGCACGGACAAAATCTCCATCCCACCCACGCTGTTGTTCTCCCTCTTCGGCGACCACCCCGATGTTCGAAAAACCGCCACGAGCGACTTCAAATCCGTTGGCGACCGAATTTATCTGGTCGGGACTTCCCATCAAGAGCTCGGAGCGTCCGAACTTGCCTACATGATGTCGGAGAGCGGAGACGCACACGGCATCGGTGGACAAGTTCCGCAACTGCCTCACCCCGAGCAAAACCTCAGCACCTATCGAGCGCTCGCAGGGGCCGTCCGAAACGGAACCGTGCGGACGGCCCACGACTGCAGCGAAGGCGGCGTTGCCGTGGCCCTGGCTGAGATGTGCATTGGCGGGCGCTTGGGTGCCAGCGTTGACATCGATGGTACCGGCGAAGGAGACGTTTGGGGTCGCCTGTGGGGCGAATCCCTCGGTCGCTTCGTCGTGGCCGTTTCCCCGGAAAACGAAGCACAATTTTTGGCGTCCATGAAAGGCCACCCCACCACGGTCTTGGGGGCCGTTTCGGCTTCCTCCTTCCTCGAGGTGAGCGACGGTGATGACGTGCTCATCCACATGGACGTTGAAACCATGGCTGCGGCCTGGAAGGGCACGCTCGATCTGACAGGAGGGATCGTCTGATGACCCCACGTGTAGCCGTACTGTTCGGTTTTGGCATCAATTGCGACCACGAAACCAAGGCCGTGTTCGAGTTGGTCGGCGCCGAAGCCGACCGCGTTCACGTCAACCGTTTTGTTTCAGGTGATGCGGATTTGGCTGCGTACGACATTTTGGCGGTGCCAGGCGGCTTCTCGTTTGGCGATCACCTTGGGAGTGGACGCTTGCTCGGTAACCGCATGCGATTTGCCATGCGTGAGGCGTTGATGACGTTCGTGGATGCGGGCAAACCCATCATCGGAATCTGCAATGGCTTTCAAGTGCTGGTGAAGACCGGGCTACTCCCCGGCCCCGAAGCCGGCGTTTCACCCGACTTTGTCCAACGTGGCAGCCTCACCCTCAACGACAGCGGGCGATACGAAGACCGTTGGGTCACCCTTGAGTTTGACCCGGACAGCCCTTGCATCTGGACCAAGGGAATGACGCGTATGGAATGCCCGGTTCGTCACGGCGAAGGAAAGTACGTAATGCCGTCACCCACCGATCTCGACCGACTGGCAGAGCACCACCAGTTGACGGTGCGTTACGTCGACCCATCAACACCGGCCGGAGCGGGGATCACGGATGAACCGCTTCCGTATCCCGTCAGTCCAAACGGCAGCATGCGAAACATCGCTGGCATTTGTGATTCAACGGGCCTTGTGTTCGGTTTGATGCCTCACCCAGAAGCGATCTATGCTCGTTGGCTTCACCCATCGCACACTCGTCATGACGACGGTGATGCCTCTGGAGCGCTGGATGGCTGGGAGGGCGATGGCCTTCAAATGTTCAGGAACGCCGTTGAATACGTCAAACAACGAGCATGAGTGGGGCGCATGACCGCATCATCACGGTCAACGCACATCGACGCCCTTCGCGGTCTTGCCGTTTTGCTGATGGTGCTTGTTCACGCTGCGGCAACGTGGGAACCGACCTTGTCGGGGAACCTGTTGGTGTTTGGACTGATCGTCTCGGCTGGTGGCGGCCTCGCTGCACCCTTGTTTGTGGCGCTTCTTGGTTGGGGCTTGGCCCAACGCGACTTGACGATGCAGCAACGATGGTGGCGTGCAGGTTGCTTGTTTGGGTGCCAGGGCATCGTTAACGTAAGCTCGCCGCACTTGTTCGAGTTGTTCACGCCCGGGGTGTTGTCTCTGTTGGGCGTGTTGATCCTCACCGAACCGTGGTGGGGGCGTGGATTGCGGACTTCAAACAAGCCCACGGTTGTGTTTTCTTGGTTGTTTGGACTGACGGTGCTGTTTTGCTTCGTGTTCACGTCTTGGCAGGGGCCTTCAAGCTGGACGTACCGTGTTGATACGGCGTCCGTCTTAACATGGTTCGAACACGTGGTGTTCACGGGTTTGTACCCAATCGTTCCCTGGTTCGTGTTCGCATCCTTTGGCGCAACCGTTGCCGTGCTTTCCACACCCCAACGCCACGCCTTCTTTCGAACGGTGTCGGTGATCGGGCTGACCGTATCGCTGGCAATCCTTGTTCATAGCCAGCGGACGAATCAGGTCTGGGCACTTCCCACGGGTAACGCCGCCCTGACGTTCTTCCCTGCCAACGCTCCCTTTCTCATCGCAGCCATGACGGGGGTTGCCATGCTGTGGTGGTGCTTGGAGCGTTTCAGGTTCGCTGATCGCTTGTCCAGCTTGGGTCGAGTATCACTCACGGTGTACGTGCTGCACTTCGTGCCGTTTGCGTTGTTCCATCAAGCCGAAACCCTCCACGGCTGGTCGCCCGCTTTGACCGCAGGGGTCGTCCTGGGCTACACCGTGGGGTGGATCGTCCTGGGAACGTTGCTTGCTCAGCGTGCGCCATGGCTCACGATTGAATCGTGGATGAAGCGACGTGAACCGTCTTGACGTCGATGGGTGCATCCCACCGCTTTCAATCAACACCTACGTGAAGGGGTTCACGTGCGTGCAGTTCGCATGCAGTCCAACCAAGAGAAACGGGGTGGCCGAAGCCACCCCGCTTCAGGGGGGTTGGAGAACCGTTGTGGTTTCACTCGGCAGCTGCCATGGCTTCGGTAGCCTTCTTGGCACCCATCCATGCAACGACACCGAAGCCGATCTTGTTGATCATGTCAGCGATGTTGTAGAGGACAGCCATGACCTCAGCCGAAACGGCGGAGGAGACACCGGCTTCTGGGTTGAAGAGGTAGCCGATGGGGTAGATGACCCAGCCGACGCAGATGAACCAGCGCAGAGCGTTGGTGCTCCACATGAGTTCGGGGGCGATCTTGCTGTTGTCGACACCCTTGCCGGAGGACCAGGGGGTACCGGTAGCCACGATGATCATGGCCCAGCCGACACCACCGAGGATGAGGCCGAGCATGCCGTCGATGGCACTGGACTCACCGAGGTAGCCGAATCCAATCATGATGATGGCACCGGTGAAACAGATACCGGTGAAGCCAAGGCCGAGGAACTTGTCGTCGGTGATCGCTTCCTTGCCCACGAGGGACGGGAACTTGAGGGCCATCAACGGAACGGTGATGATCCAGTCCATGTATCGGTATTCAATGGAAACCGTGCCGTAGTCAGCGTAGACACCACGCATGTAGTAGTAGTGGAAGGCGGCGATACCGACGATCAGGGCCGAGATGGTCATGGTCGTGCGGTATTGAGGTGCCACGGAGTTGCGCTCTGCCATGAAGAAGACAAAGGCAGCACCCATGGAGATGTAGCCAACGAAGAACAGGAAGAAGGTAACCAGTTCCAAGGTGGCGCCATCAGCGGTGACGAATTCAGGCAATCCGTCGTCGCCGATGGGCTTCGTGTCCACTGCGCTGACCGTTCCGGCCATTGCAAGGGCAAGTGTGGCAATCAAAAGCAGGCTCGTTGTTTTCGAGAATTTTTCAGTTTTCATGGTTCTCAAACCGTGCTACCCCCCGATTCAGTATATAAAGGGGTGTATTTTTGCTAAGTTTCGCGCGTGGATTTTAACGATTATTGGGCTTCGCCGGTCTGCACAGACCACAACCTGGCGTAGATTCCAGCTTGGGCCACAAGGCCGTCGTGCGTACCGTCCTCTACCACCTTACCTTGTTCGAGCACCACGATTCGATCGGCATGGCGGACGGTGGACAGCCGATGGGCAATCACGATCGTGGTTCGGTCTCTCGAAATGCGTTCAATGGAGCGCTGCAGGGCGGCTTCGGTCTCGTTGTCGACGGCTGAGGTGGCTTCGTCCAAAACGAGCAACGGCGCATCTTTCAGGACGGCTCTGGCGATGGCCACGCGCTGACGTTGACCCCCGGAGAGGCGATGGCCCCCCTCGCCCACCAGGGTGTCCCATCCGCTGGGAAGATCGGCGACAAAGGCGGCCGCTTCTGCTACTTCCGCCGCCCTCACGACCTCTTCGTCCGTTGCGTCCGGTCGACCGTACCGTATGTTTTCGAGAATGGTGGTTGGAAACAGCGTGATGTGCTGGTCCACCAGGGCGATGGAGGAGCGGAGCGAGTGAAGTTTCCACGCTTCGATGGGGCGGTCGCACCACGTTACGTTACCGCGTTGCGGTTCAGCAAACCTCAACAGCAGACGAACAAGGGAGGTTTTTCCAGCGCCTGTGGAACCCACGACGCCGGTGGTTTTTCCGTGTTCAAACGTCAGGGAAAGGCCGTTGAACAAGGGTTCTCGGTCCGGGTAACCAAAGAACACGTCCTCCAGTGCAATGGAGGACGCTTTTCTGGTTTCGAGGGCGGGAGAATACTCACCCTGCTGCAGTTCGATGGGTGAAGCCAAGACATCCAGCACACGTGTGGACGACGCCATGGCGCGCTGGTAAAGGTCGAACGTCTCGCCCAGCCGAGTTAACGGCCACAACAGGCGTTGCGTCATGAACACCAACACCGAGTAGGCGCCGACGGCCATCGTGCCTTCGAGCGTAAACCAGCCGCCCAGCAGCAAAGTGGCCGTGAATCCGACCAAGATGGCCATCCGAATCAAGGGCGTGAACGCAGCGGAAAGCCGAATCGCTTCACGATTGGCTTCCCTGTAAGCATCACTCAACACCTCAACACGGCGCAATTCGTTGGCTTCTGCGGTGAACGATTGAACGGTTGACATGCCCGACAGGTCGTTTTCCAAGAGGGCATTCATCTGGCCGGCGGCCTGACGAACCTTGGCATAACGCGGTTCAAGGCTGCGCTGGTAGCGGAACGAACCCCAGACGATGAGCGGAATGGGCAACACGGCGAAGAGGGCCACCTGCCACGAAATCAGGAGGAAAACCGCTCCAACGACGATGACGGTGGTGCTGACCTGCAGCAGATCGTTGGCCCCTTTGTCCAGAAATCGCTCAAGCTGGTTGATGTCGTCGTTGAGAATGGCAAGAATGTCCCCTTTTTGCCGTTCGTCGAACCACGTCATCCCCTGTTGTTGGACGTGGTCAAACGTGTCCAACCGCAATTCGTGCTGCACGGTTTGGGCGAGGTTACGCCAGAGAACACCGTAGAAGTATTCGAACAGCGACTCAAGTCCCCATATGAGGAACGTGAGGACGGACAGGGCAACCAGTTGATGCCAGGGGTCGACCAGCCCCACGGTGGCCAAGGTTGACTCCTCGCGAAGCACCACGACGTCCACGGCCAGGCCGATGAGCAGCGGAGGGGCCAAGTCCCAGAATTTGTTGAAGATCGAACAGAAAGCCGCCAGGCGCACCGTACCCCGATGCGGGCGCATGTAATTCAACAGACGTCGAAACGGCCCTCCCTCGCCCATGGCTGTGGCGAGCAGGCGGGGCTTTAGGAAGCCTTTCGTTGGCGACGCCCGTGCGCAAGCCCTATGCCCTTTCCCCGCTGACGGGCGGATGAGGACCATGAACGTCAGCGAATCCACCGTCTTGGAGAAGGTCTGCCGTCCGTCGGGGGTCGCACGTCATATCACCCTCATCGACCCCGCCAAACAAACCGCCGAAGTGGCAGCTCAGCGCGCCATGGTGGCGGTGGAATGCGGCTCGTCGATGATCTTCGTGGGCGGCTCAACCGATACGCCGGATGACGTGGTCCACGCCACCTGCACGGCCATCCAAGAAGCCCTTGAGTTGCGGATGTTCGCTGCGAGCCAAGACCCCAACGGGGAAGAAAGCGCGTGGGACGTCCCGGTGGTCCTTTTCCCGGGAGGTGCGCACGCCCTCTCACCGGCTGCGGACGCCATCACCTTCATGATGCTCATGAATTCGACCAAGCGGGCATTTTTGGTCGGTGAGCAAGTTCGCGGCGCACCTCACCTCGAGCGGTTTGGTGTTGAAACCCTCCCCACGGGGTATGTCGTCTGCGCGCCAGGTGGTCGCGTGGGTGAAGTTGGTGGGGCTGAATTGATTCAACCCGACGATGTGGACTTGGTCCATGCTTACGCCTTGTGTGCGAGGATGTACGGGTTCTCACTCCTCTACCTCGAAGCGGGAAGCGGTGCCGACACCCCCGTTCACACGGACCTCATCACCACGGCGGCTTCGGTTGAAGGCCTCACCCTCCTGGTTGGTGGAGGCATGAGGACGGCAGACGACGTGGCTCGTGCGGTGGAAGCCGGCGCGCAGTGGATTGTCACGGGAACGGTGACGGAAGACGCTTCCTCGATGGATGAGTTGCGCGAGCGATTGACCTCGCTCATCGGGGCTTGCGGCTGAGCCTTACAGCGCCCTAACACTCGTTCAAACGACGATCGGCCCGCTCAGGCCTTGTCATCATCGTCAAAGACAACAGGGTCGCCCGTGCCGCCGGGTGAAGGAGGCCGCGGGCCGTCAACCTCCATTCCGGGCTCGAGTTCAGTTTCCTCGGTTTCGAGGGCCACCTCTTCACCGTCAGCCAGTTTTGCCATGTCTTCGGCCGTTGGGGCTTTGATGGTGCGCTCGACATCGGGCGCGTTCGCATAGAGTTCACGCTTCAACTCGCGACTCTCGTGGCTGCGAACCAGCGACAAGGAATCAGCAAAGACACGGCCCACCACTTCGCGAGTGCGCTCACTTCGTCGAGCAGAGTTGAGTTCATGCTCCATTGAACTGCGCTGGTCCTCCAGTTCCCGGAGCTCCGCTGTCCGGTCCTGCAGGGCGGCCTCGAGGTCGGTCATGGTGAGGGTCATTTGCTGGATACGCTCGTCTCGCTCAAACACGTCGTTGTGGAGTCGACGCTCTCGTCGTCGGAGGGACTCGTATTCTCGGTTCCGTTCAAGAAGCCGGCGCTTCAATTCCTCGATCTGTTCCACGAGGTAGTCGTGTTCCGCCGAAACCGAACGCGGTCCCTGCATCACGCGCTCCAGTTGCTCTTCCAGTTCTCCGAGGCGGCGGTCCCGGGCGTCAAGCAACCCGCGAAGGCGGTCAGCAATGTCCCGAAGACGCTGTCGCTCTTCTTCGAGGGCTTCAGCCGCCGCCTTCTCAACATCGAGTTGCCGTTGTCGTTCGTCAACCTGCTGTTTCAGCACCCGAACTTCTTCCGCCGTAACCGAGGTCAGCCCCGCGTCAGCCGCCTTTTGGAGCGCTTCCAACATCTGGCCGATTCGACCCTCCATTTCGCCGATCACTTCGTCTTGTTCCGTGGTCAGCGTACGAAGTTGGTCAAGTTCGGTTTCCATCGAAGACCGTTCCTGTTGGGAGAGCGAAGACTGCTGAGCGGCCAATTCCTCTCGGCTGTCGGACAACAAGCGTTCGAGGTGGATGATTTGAGCTTCGTTTTCCTTGAGGGTCTGCTCGGCTTCAGCGAGTTGTGCCACTTCAGGAGCGACGTTGTCTTGACGTTCAGCCAAGTCAAGCTCGACCACGCGCAAGCGTTGTTTCACGGCGACCAATTCGTCGTTGCGCTTTCCGAGTTCATCCCAGGCCACGAGCACCTCTTCGACCAGTTGGTCGACGGGGTACCCTTTCAGCATCCCTTCGAGGGCCGCACGCTCGTCGTTGGAGGACGAACCAACGCGTCGGATTCCACCGGGGGACGAACTCTCTACGGCCATACGGCAACGCATCGCAGATTTACCACACTTGAACCTTCCCAAGGCTGGGCGGCTGGAAAGGGTGTATTTGCCACCCTTCAACGACGGCCGTCTCAGTTGATGGCCGTGTACATGTCGTCGGGCATTTCACTGGCGAGTTTGAGGGCGCCAGCAGCCACGGAATTGATGGGGTCTTCGACGCACCAAACTCGGACATCGCCGATGTCGGAAATTTCGTTGGCCACGCGGTCGGCAATGCCTTCGATGAGCGAACCGCCACCGGACAGAATGATGTTGTTCCGGAGGATTTGCTGGTACTCGGGGTCAGCACCGGCGACGTTGCGCTTGATGGCGTTTCCGATCTTGGGGATGATGAGTTCACAAGCCTCGAGGATGAGGTCGCCGATGTCAACGACCTGGCGCTTTCCGTCCACGGAGAGTTCAACGGTGACTTCGTGGGCTTCACCGCCCACGTAAGAGGAGGCTTCCTTCCACTTTCGGACCATGTCCTTGGTGACTTGGGCGCCGGTGTACTTTTTCTTGATGAGTTCCATCAACTGCAAGTCAAGCCAGTCGCCCGCTTCCGTGATGGTGGTTTGGTCGTCATCGGTGGGGAAGGTACCGTACACTCGGGCGATGTCGGTCGTGCCTGCGCCGATGTCAACGACGATGGAACCTGCGATCTCATCAATGCCGTAGGCGGTGGCGAAGGGTTCGGTGACGACCATGATGGCGTTCACTTGGCCGCGCAGGGTGGCCACGAGGTTGGACTTGTCGGTGAAGGAGACGTGGCTTGGCGAGCAGATCACGCCGAGCACCTCGTCGTACTCCTCGGGGTCGACGTTTTCCAGCAGGTGAGAAACGAACGCCTTGGCTGCAGCCAAGTTGGCTTCGTCGTCTTGGGTGACGCCGGCTGCCATGGGACGGTAGAGGTTGCACGCCAGTTTGTTCTTGAGGGCGTCTTCGCCGAACAACACGTCGCGACCGAGGAAATTTCGGGCCACCGGGTCCTTCGGTCGTCCGACGACCGTCTCGATGGTCTGGAGTTTTCCAGCGCTTGAAGCGATGGTCGATTGGTAGGTTCCTAGGTCAATTCCAACATACAGGCGGTCGCTCATTTTTCTTCACCTTCCCACGTGGGATGGTTAACCGAGCAAGGCACCGGACTTCAAGGTTCACCTTGTCGTTTGGTGGCCTTTCACCGTGGAAAAAGCGAGGAATGTGCTTTCCATGCCTCGTTTTCATCGTTGCATGTTTGAAAAACGCAGCGCCCCCATCACCGCGGTGGACTTACGGGGATTTTTCGTCGGGCTGCCAGACGAGAACGGCGGCAGGCGGTTGTTCGTCCANNTGTTCGNTNGGCCGTGGCTCGGGCCATGGCATTGTTTTACTGACATCGACACGGTTGTGTTCGCGCCTCTTCGACACCCTAAACATCACGAACAGGATGGCGAACAAAAGGCCACAACACCCCATTGCGAACATGTCTTCTTCGGCTGAGAGGAACCTGTTGTCAGGGAAATCGTCCTCTTCATCCGGCGTACCGTCGCCGTCCGTATCGAGGTAGTACTCGTCATCGCGTGGGAAATCGTCTTCAAAATCCGCCCATCCGTCTCCGTCACGATCGGGGCATCCTCGACCCGTTTCGGTCGTGGCGTACCCGGACGTGTCCGGACACTTGTCTTCTGGGAACCAAACCCCCATGCCCTGCTGCGGGTCCGGATAGCCGTCGCGGTCCGAATCGGGGCATCCTTCTCCACCCCATTGGTTTGCGGTCCCGGTAAGCGTGGGGCAGACGTCCGCATAGAGGTCCGCAAATCCATCCCTGTCCTCATCCAAGCACCCCGGGAAACGACCGACTGAAGTTCCGTACTCTTCAACGCAATAATCGGCGTTCGAACCGACTCCGTCNCCGTCGATGTCGTCCCATTCCCACCGGTTGTCGGGAAACGCATCGGGCTGGAACCCATCTGGGTTGTCTCCAAAACCATCACCGTCTCGGTCCGACCACTGGGTCTCATCCAAAGGAAACGCATCGAGCTCGTTGTTCCTTTCAACGGTACACGTTGTTTCAGTGCACGGTCCCGAATACGTGACTCCTGGCATGCCGAAACCGTCGCCGTCAACGTCAATAATGGGGTCCTTTGACCACGTGAACGTATGGGTGTCGAATGCGGGGTTGGCCGTATACAGCGTACTTGAAATCGATACGACGCGCTCCTCGTGATGGTGTGCTGAGCCCATGCCGTTCTGCAGTTGCACATCAAATGCCCAATTGACGATAGGCGCGTAGAAACAGCCAACCGGCCAACATGGGTCATTGATCCACTGTCGGCCTGAGGTTGATGCCGACGTGTGAGCAAATTTCATCTCGATGTTGAGCTCAACTTCCGAGAACGTTTCCAAGTGTTCTTCTTCGCTCTTGCTGAAGATGTACGTCCAAGAATCTTGACTGCCATGGGTGTTCAGCGTCATGANGCCCGAATGNNCGGTCGTCAATTCATGCACCGTTCGTCCGTCAATTTTCACATCGATGGAACGAACATCAATGGAACACACCGTAGTATAGGTTGAGAAACAAACATCGAGCACGGTGATGTCAATGTACCACTGGTCCCGGTCGTCGCATCCATCTCCGTTTTCATCCGGCGCCGCCTCTGAATCGTCCGGGCACAGGTCCAGGTGGTTTGGAACTCCATCATCNTCATCATCATCGGGACATCCATCCCTGTCTTGGTCATCGGTTGGAGCTGCGGCCAGGTAGGGGCATGCATCGTCTTTGTCGGGTACCCCATCGTTGTCGCTATCATCCAAACATCCGTCTCGGTCTGCATCGTCGTTTGGCGGTGCCGGCACGTTCGGGCACGCATCGTCGTTGTTCAGCACCCCGTCGTNGTCGTCGTCGTCGTAGGCTCGGGAATCCCGGTCAACCCCTTTCACGACGAGCGCAAAGCCGACCGCATCCCCGTCGAGGCCGGTGCTCCCCGCTTCACCACCCGGTTGTACGAATCGGGCGATGACGTCCACGTCGAGATAGGACATGCCTTGGAGGTAGCTCTGCGGAATGTCGATTCCAACCACGGTTTCGTTGGTTGGCGGAAACGCCGTCGTGTCGTTGGTGTCAACGATATCGGGATAGAATTCGGTTGGTGCAAACCCACCTTCTCGCAATTCGTCCGGTAGCAAAATGGTTCCGTCTTCAAGGCGAATCCGAAGTTGCAAGTCGTCCACCATCGCCGGCTCGGGTTGCGCCGGGAAGGCCATGCGAATGCGTACATCCTCGCCTTGCATCAGGGTCAGTCGCTGCGTGAACATGTCTCCGGTTTGGAGGAACGGCCCAACGCTTTGGTTGAGGGGCGCGCCGGCCTCAACCATGCCTGAAAGATCGGCGGTTTCTCCCTTGTTTTGCTCGAACCATTCGGCCACTGAACCTGAAGAAAGGCGATAGCTGTCATGCACCCACGTGTCCCTCGTTGGGGAATTTCCGTTCGAGACCGAGCTCGCATCAAACAATTGGCTGAGATTTAACGCCCCCCACCCGTCGTACGGGTTGTGGAGATCGTAGCCTCCGTTGCCACCGTTCCGGACGTCATCGGCCAGCGGCGAGGTCGCCATCGCCAGCGACGCTCTCAGAAGCGAACCTGAGGGCGTGAACCCCTCGCCGAGGTACACCCCTCGCATCAAGGGCGCATCGTCCGCCCAGTTCGGCTGCAAGTCCCTGAGGTAGTGCAGGGTTAACGGGGCGTTGGCCGGCACCAACCACCCGTCCTGATACAGCTGTTGAATCACCGCCGTCGCACCCGCTGCGTGGGGCGTTGACATGCTGGTGCCCGAAGAGAGGCGAAGGTTGTCGTTGTTGGTATCGAGGAAACCGTCGGCGCCTGCCGATTGGATGTTCGCCCCCGGCGCCAGCAGGAACACACCGTCCGTTTCCGCTTCGGTCGGTCCGTAAGCGGAACCACCCCATCGCCCTTCTTCGATGTCCTTGGCGGTGGCGCTGACGGCGACCACGTTCCGGCCGTTGGCGGGCTCAAGCACGCCCTCACCGCTGTTGCCCGGCGCAATGAGGGCCAGGGACCACGGCATGACGCGCGCATAAGCGTCGAACCGGCTGGTTCGTTCCGTGTAGGCGGTGGTGTCGTCACCCCATGAGTTTGAATGGACGACGCCACCGTAGGAGGAGGACTCCCATAGCAAGGCATCCACGTTGGGCGGGACCCAGCCTTCGGACGAGACGATGTCTTGGACCACCAAACGGGTCCCGTGTGCGAGCGTTGAACCGTTTGAGGGGACGGCGTCCTGCCGGTACGCATCGACGTTGTGACACCCAAGCGACCCGATGACGTGCGTTCCGTGTCGATAGTCGCTGTGCCCGGGCGTGTCGTTGCCGTCAATGCTGCTGTTCAAGAAGAGAATTTTCCGGTGGTGGTCGCCGTAAAGGCCGACCGCAGGGTAGGGTGCGGTGGATTCGGCGTGCGGACTTGTCGCCGTGGTCGCGTTTCGGAAACAGGCGTGGTCTGCATCGAGGCCGCTGTCAGCGACCCCGACCACCACACCGGTGCCGTTCAGGCCGATCGTCCAGTAGGGGTGCTCATTCAAGGTCCCCGATTCGATGAGGCCGGCCGCCTGCTCGTTTCTTGCGTGTGTCGAGAGAACGGGTTCAATCCACAGGACGCCGTCGACGGCAAGGACCGGCTCCAACGAGGCGGGGCTCGGCGCAAGGACGGTCAGCGACCCAGGGAGGTTTCCTCCCACATCGAGCGATGTTGATGTGATCTTTAACCCCCGTTGAACCAGGTTTGACTGGAGACGCTCAACGACCTCATTTGGAAGTCGAGGTTCCAGCACGACACGATGCTCTCCCGGACCGTTGGACGCTTCAAGACCGAGGCGCATTTGAGCGGGTTCAGGCTGCTCGAGCAGGATGTCGAGGCCCAACGTCGCAGGGTCGGTGTTCGCCTCCATCCAAACGAGCAATGCGTCGGAACGTACGCTGCGAAGCGGTTGGACCCCCGCCTCTTCAACCATGGCCCACCGTTCTGAAGTCCAGACCCCGTCTTGAAGCACGAGAAGGACTTCATGTCCGTTGAGTTCGAAATCGTCTTGCTGTTCGAATCCCATCCCGGATGCGAGCGGTGCGAGTAACAACACGATGGCCCAAACCGCCTTGCGCATGAGAAAACCATGCGCCCGTCCCTCCTTAACCTGTTTCCCGGCAGTGCGTTCACGCGCCAGCGCGTTTAAGGATGGATGGCAGGTCGGAGGCCCCGATGAAGGCCTACCGAGTTTCAGGAACCGCCCCGTTTGGCAGCCAACGCCAACCGTTTTCCTACGACCTCCCTGCCGAGGACACCGACGCAGCGAAGCACAAGGTGTACTCCACTCTTGGGTCCCGACACCGCATCATGCGACGCAGCATCAAGATCGAGAGCGTGAGCGAAATTGACCCTCGGACATCCACCGAACCCGCTGTTCTCCACCACTTCCGTGATGAGATCGCCGCACAAGGCGGTCCCGTTGCGGTCGCTGCCGAAGAAGAGTGAACTTCGCCTGAGCGCCCAGCTTCAGACCGGCTTCATCGTCCACTGCTCTGCCCACTCGTAGAGCGATTGCATGACCGGACTCAATTTCGTGGCGTGGCTTGACAGCGCGTAGAGGCTTAGTTGGGGTGCATTGGGGTTGGTTAAGCGAACGACCAAACCGTTCGCTTCCAACTCCTTGATGCGTCGAGAAACGGTGGTCGATGAAGCCTTCACCCCCTCTTTCAGTTCGGTGAAGCGGAGAGGGCCGCTTGCTCGGTCGAGCACCATCAGGATGTGAAGCGATTTTGATTTGGTGAGCATCTCCAAAACATCGTCAACCTTCCCGTACGTTGGACTGCAGTGTTCGTTCATTCGTGGCCACCAAAGAGGACGACGGTTCCCCGTCAGATAAATGCAAGTCACGCTGATGATACCTTTTCGCCCACGCCACTTCACCCCATCGCGGGCTTCTTCAACCCCAAGCAACTCGGCAGGTTGAGCGCCATGGTGGACCGTGCCCAACTCCAACGCCTTGCGCAAGAGGTGGAAACCCTCCGCAAACGTTTGGATGAAATCAACCTCCGCATCGAGCAGGTTGACGCAGTGTTGGCCGAACACGCCATCACCGATGCGGTGCTCGACACCCTCCTTGCCCGCGACGGCGGACGCAGCGTCTCCACCCACCTTCCCATTGGCTCGGGCGTCAGCCTTCCTTACCGCCATGACGGTGAAGGGGAGGGCACCGCACTGGTTGATTTGGGAACGGGCGTGTTCGGTGAGCGACCATGGAGCGATGTTCGAACCCTCACGCAGCAACGGCAAGCCGACATCCAACACCTTCGCGACGAGTTGAAGGTGCAATCGGACCAAACCGAGGTCTCGTTGGGCCAAGCCGCTCAATCCTTCAATCGGCTTGCAGAGCAACTCAAGGAAGCCCCTGCGCCCGAACCCGCACCGAGCGAACCTTCCGGTGAAATCGAATCAACGCCTGCGGAACAGGGGCAGCGTCGACCGCGCCGCCGAAGCATGTTTGGTGGCGATTTGACACTTGACGACTGAGGGACCATCATGGGATTGTTCGATCGTTTTCGTAAACGCGTTCACGAGGTGGCCGACGAAACCGACGACCAAGCCCTCTCGGTGGAGGCAACCTCTGAGGAAGCGCAGGCGTTGCTCGACGGACCAGCATCCTCGGCGCCAGCGCCCCAAGAGGAAGATTGGGACGACGTCGATGAAGAACCCCTTCCGACGGCTCCGGTGGAAACGGACGATGATGACTGGGATTCGTGGGACGATGACGAACCGTTGGCTCCGGTGACCCTGACGAAAAAAGAGCGAAAATTGCTTGAGCGCCAGGAGAAGGAGCGGAAACGACGAGAAGAGAAGGCCAGGAAGGCCATGAAGAAGCGCGGCGCCGTTGAGGTTGCTCGCCCTCAGGGCTCCAAGGTTGATCTTTCCATGATGCGTACCACCACCGGGCGACAACTTGTGGAAGTGGCGCAGGCGCCGAAGGGGTCGAGCAAAACCGCTGCCATCGAAATGGAAGGCGGGCAGTCCATCAACGTCGACCTTGGTGGTGGTGTTGTCCAAGAGGGTGGACGGGTGATCAAGCCCGGTGAAGCCCTCGACAACCTGCTCGAGGAACTCGAATGGGTTCTTCTCGAATCGGACATCTCTTCTCAAGCCTCGGGCGCCATCATCGACAGTCTTCGCGATGCGCTGGTGGGCGCTCGACTTCGTCGAGGTGCTGATCTTTCGAAAGTGCTCGAGGCTGCATTAAAGCGCGCGCTTCACGCCCTGCTCCAGGCCGGCTACTGGGATTTTGACGCAACGGTGGACGGCTTCATCGAAGCTGGCGACCTTCCCGTCGTGATCATGCTGGTGGGCGTGAACGGGACGGGGAAGACCACCACGGCGGCCAAGATTGCACAACGCCTCCTCAACAACGGCCGCAGCGTCATCGCTGCCGCCGGTGACACGTTCCGAGCCGGCGCCATCCAACAACTTGAATCCCATTGTGACCGCCTCGGCATTCGGTGCGTTTCCAGCCAGCGCGGCGGTGATTCCGCCGCCATTGCCCGGGACGCCATCGAATCGGCGAAAGCCAAAGGCATTGACGTGGTGCTGGTTGATACCGCCGGGCGCATGCAGAACAAAACCAACCTGATGAATGAACTCAACAAGGTTCGAAAGGTGACGAACCCGCACTTGACCCTCTTCGTCGGCGACTCACTTGCTGGCAACGACGCCGTTGAGCAGGCCAAGATGTTTCAGGACATCATGCGATTTGACGGCGCCGTCCTGACCAAGATGGACACCGATGCCAAAGGAGGTGCAGGCCTCTCCATCGCTTACGCCACCGGCCGACCCATCGTCTTCGCCGGCGTTGGCCAGGGCTACGACGACCTCATGCAGTTTAATCCCGACTGGCTGCTCGACCAGTTGTTTGAATAGGGCGCAGGGAAGAAAAACCCCCTCGCTCGTTCCCGCTCCATGACGGAGATGTTCGCCGACGAGGACGCCGCCCGTTTTTTCCAAATGGTTCAGATGCTTCAGCGGTCAACCCTGCTCCAAATGGGGTATTTGCCCGACCAGTCCGGCACGTACCACTACAACATGGGTGAAGCACGCGAGGGCATTGAGGTGCTTCGAATGTTCCAACGAAAAACCGACGGCAACCTGAGTTCGCAAGAAACGCAGATGCTACGCGCCGTCATCAGTGAACTTCAGATGCAATTCACCCAGGCGCCGCAGCGGAAGCGAAAACGAGACGAAGAGGCGGCGCAGAGCGACGTGATTCGCGAAACCTTCTCTCAACCACAAGACGGGCCGGTGGAAGACCTCTCAACTCCCGTCGGTGGGGAAGAGGAATAGCGGTTGTTTGATGAGTCAGCGCTTGTTGCGTTGGACCGATAGGCATGGGATTGGTCACCGAGGTCGACGATGCAGCGGCGCCCACCGTGCTCATTGTTGACAACAACCCCATGTCCTCCATGCGCCTCTCCAACCTGTTCAAGACGCGCAACTTCGTGGTGGAACTGTGCGAAGACGGCGACCAAGCCGTGGATGAGTACATCCGTCTCGATCCTGAACTGGTGGTCCTTTCTTTGGACATCCCGTCCCTCGACGGGCACCTTGCTGCGTTGGAGATGCGAGAGCACGGCGGCGAGAGCCGAATCGTTTTTGTCGCGCCGGCTCGCATGGCCGACGTTGCCCGGAACGCTGCATACTCCGCAGGAGCGGTGGCGTGGTTGCAAAAACCGATCTCCGGTGAAAGTTTGGAAGCGGCCTGGTCCACGATCCTCGGCACAATCCCCGAGGCGCCCGGCCTGGACGATCTTGACGAACTGTATCCCGACCGCGTCAGCATCGAGGAGGACACCGGCCCCATGGTGGCCCCCCTCCCGCTCCCGGGGCAACTTCCTCCGCTTGGCGAATTACCTCCACTGGACGACCTTCCGTCGTTGGAGGTGCCCCTCCCGTCTCAGAAGTCCAAAAAGGGCAGGATCGGCTTCGTCGTGTTTGTGATCAGTTGCCTGATCGCTGGCGGCCTCGGCTATGCCTACCAGGAAGGCATGCTGCCGGTTTGAACCACCCTTGCAAACGGTGAGCACCGGGCACACGCCCAACCATGGTTTTGATAACGGACCGGTCGGTCAATCCTCCCATGGACAACAAGCGGTTCACGGCCATGTTCCTCGTCATCACCATGCTCTTGGCGGGCTGTCTCAACGCCGATCCCGACGTGGAGGTGCCCGACGTGGTGCTCCCGGACGACTGGTCGACCATCACGTCACGAACCGTGGCCAGCCCCCAATTGTTTCCGTATGAAGACTGTGAGGCGTTGGAGCGTGCGCTCAAGCAGTCCATAGAAGAACAACACCGCATTGAGATTCTTCAGGCGGTCGCTGAACAGTACGACTATCGTAACGTGTGGTTTGACGACGCTGAAATGGTGATGGATGACGGTGCCGTGGCCGAAGGAGGGAGCACACCTCAAACGCGCACCACCGAACCACCGCGTGTGGAGGGCGAGGACTTCTCCGGCACCAACAATCAGGAAGCCGGTGTTGACGAGGCCGATTTCGTCAAGACCGACGGCTATCACATCTACTACCTCCAAGGGAAGCACCTCCACATCCTTGGCGTTCCAGAATTTGGCGCGATTGAAGCCGCCTCCAGCATGACGTTCCCCGACAGCACGCCCGTGGCCATGATGTTGGACGGCGACCAACTGGTGGTCATTTCCACGATGTACCCGTGGGCCATCGCCAACAACCACCCGGTCGCTGATGCGATGGGGTGGGACAACGAACACAACATGTGGCGAAGCAACAGCCTCACCAAATTCACCGTGATTGACATCACCAACCGAAGTCAACCGGAGGTCGGCCGGGAACTCTTCATCGAAGGCTCGTACATCACGGCTCGGGAAGTCAACGGTACGGTTCGAACCATCACGCATGCTTCGATGAACGTGCCCGGTGTCGGGTCATGGCTGGACCTTCCCGCAGGTTATTGGAACCTCGAGTACGATGACCCGCTTCGGTTGGAAATCCGAGAAAAACTCGGTTACCAGCGGATGCAAAGCAACAGCGAAGCTCTCGAAATGTTGACGCTTGAAGACTTGATTCCGCAGGTGTACGAATACAGCAACGGGGACGTCACGCTTCACACGATGAGTGACAACGCCTGCCGTGAGTTTGTGGCGCCCGAAGACAGTCTCAATCGAGGTATTTCGAGCATCTTCTCGCTCGATGTGGCTTCCACATCGTTTGATTTCGAGGTGGACCACATCGTCGGGTCGTACCCCAAGGTTTACGCCTCATCCGACGTTCTTGTGCTGGCGGAATCCGCCTTCTCCGGATGGTGGTTCTGGGGCAACGACGACATGGATGAGATGACCAACCTCCACACCTTCGATATCGCCGCCCCTGATGCGACGCTTTACACCGGTTCTGGACGCATCAACGGCACCGTGCTCAATCAATTCTCCGTCTCCGAACACGAAGGCGTCCTCCGCGTGGCCACCACCGTTGGGCAGTGGAACCGATGGTGGATGGATGACCCTGAACCGATGTCGTCCCAACTTGTCACCCTGGTGCGTTCCGTTGACATGGAAACCGACCAGCAAGTGCTGGTCGAGGCAGGAAAGGTGGATGGCATCGCTCCCGGCGAACGCATCTGGAGCGCTCGCTTTGACGGCGACCGAGCCTACATCGTGACCTTCGAGCAAATCGATCCGTTGTGGGTCATTGACGTGGCCGATGAGACCAACCCTACCATTCTGGGCGAACTCAAGGTTCCCGGTGTTTCCACCTACATTCATCCTCTTTCTCGAGACCATTTGTTGACCATCGGGTTTGGCCCGGCCAACGAAGACGGTACCGGACTTGATTGGGCGGGCACCCAACTTTCGCTGTTCGACATCAGCGACGCCACCAGCCCGCAACAAGCGGACGTGCTCCGACTGTCTCCCGTCGCGCAGGAAAACGAGCACATCTGGACGTGGTCCTGGTCGGAAGCGAGCTATGAACACAAAGCGTTCCAATACTGGGCACCCAAGTCCATGTTGGCCGTGCCCCTGTCGACCTACCGCTGGGTCAACACGAACGACGACGGCCGGTACAGTTACGGGCATTACGAATACATCACGAAACTGATGTTGGTGGACGTTAACGAATCGGACGGCTCGCTCTCGGTGTACGGTGAGGTGAACCACTCCTCCTTGTTTGACACCGATGGTGAATACCACTGGTGGGATGACCGCAACATCCGTCGGTCCATCTTCATGGGCGACTTTGTTTACGCCATTTCATCAGCGGGCATCACGGCAACCAACCTGACCAGCATGGTGGAATCCGACCGTCTTCCTCTCCCGCGTGCGTCGTTCTTGATCGAGGATGGACGTGTCGAATCCACGGGCTCGACGTCGGACGGTGAGGATCGGGAACATGGAGCCGACAACGGGAGCGAAGGTAGCGACGAGTGGGAGGCTGAAGGTGAAGACACCGATGAGCGGGAGCGCTCCGAGGATGAGGAACCGACTGAAGACGACTCAAGGCCCCGCGAAGCATGACCTCATCCTTCCCCTCGGGACCATCACCACCTTTCTTGAACAACGGCGTGTCGTGGCGAACCATGCGCACGGCGGTGGCCACGTTCGGTTTTGGCCGTCCCGACCATTTTGAGCGGATGCTCACCTCGTTGGGGACGTGCCCGGAGGTCGCCGACGGTGTTGTCGATGTGGTTCATTTCCTTGACGGCGGCCCCGGGGCCGAGCAGGATGCCTTGCGAGCCGTGATTCAGAGGAGCGGCGTACCGTTCACGGACATCGTTGCCCGGCCGACCAACCTTGGCGTTGGGCGGCAGCTTATCGGTGCCCGGCGGGAATTGCTGGACGAGCGAGGTTACGACCGAATGGTCCTTGTCGAGGACGACATTGAACTGAACTCCACCTACCTGACCACCTTGTTGCGACTTGCCGATTGGGCGGAGCAGTACGTCGATGTTGGTACCGTTCAGGTATGGAACGTGGAGGCTGGTACGCAGGACGAACTGGAACCCCGTCTCGAAGAGGTGGAGCTGACCAACCGTCATTTTGTCACCTACTGCATCAGCAAGCGGGCATGGGACCTCATCAAACCGACCCTCTACGCTTACGAAGCCAACCACCTTATGAGCAAACCCTACACGAAACGATCCCATTATCGCATTCGGCGGTTCATGCGCCAGTGCCTCAAACACGGTCGAAAAAAGCCCGATGGCACCCGCCTTGATCCGCCCGTTGAAGCGGTGCACAACCCCTTCCCGAGCGTTCCGTGGAGGTCAGCGCCCACCAGTCAGGACGCCATCACTTCCCTCGCTCTGTACCTTGCAGGGCTGCACCGCCTGACCACGCGGGTGCCCCATGCTTACTACTTCGGTGAAACCGGCGTTCACTGCACGCCCGAGGTCTACGAGGAAATGGGATTCAACGACCAGGGCTGGTGGCGATGGACCAGCAGCCCTGAGAACTTCTCCATTCGATACAAAGACGATGAAGGGCGCTGGTTGTACTCCACGTACCGGTGAGGTGAACCCATGAGCATCACGGTCGGTTTGGTGGGTTGCGGCCGATGGGGGCGAAACCATCACGCTACACTGTCCGGTTTGAAGGCCAGCGGCCACCTTGACCGGCTGGTGTTGTGCGACATTGACCCCGCTGTTCTTGCGGCTCACGCCGCTGACGCTCACTACCCTTCGCTCGAGGCGATGTTGGCCAACGAAACCCTCTCGGCCGTCGCCATCGTCACGCCCCCGCAAACCCATCTCTCGTTGGCCGAACTGGTGATGGCGCACGATCTCCCGATGTTCATCGAGAAACCGCTCGGACTGAACCCCGAATCGGAGCAGCGTTTTCTGACCAACCTTCCCCACGCCTCAACGTTGGTCGTGGGCTATTTGCTGCGCCATCATGCAGGAATGAAACGCATCCTGTCCGCCGTTGCCGCCCGGGAGTTGGAGGTTGAAACCCTTCTCTACCGACGTCGAACCGTTCGTTCGAAACCCGAGGACGCCGATCCGGTCACCACGTTGGCCGTGCACGGTTTGGACACGGCGCAGCTGATGACCGGGACGCCGTTGACCTCCATGGACGTCCAGAGCATGAAGGTCACGGCAACCTCGGCAGACATCCGACTCCAGCACAACGGCATCACCGTCATCGTTGACGTTGCATGGGAGGCGGACGAGGAGGAACGCTTGCTCGACGTGAACGGACCCCTCAATCGTGCCGTTTTGGATTTCGGCAATGGCGTCATGACCTGGGGTGGTTCAGGGGTGGCCGACGGGCCGACGACGGAGCACCATCCCTCTCAACCGCTCAAGGAGGAGTGGCTGTACTTTTTGCAGTCCATCGCCAGTGGCCAGTCTCACGTGTTCCCCGATGCTGCCTCGTTGCTGGATTTGAGCGCGTGGTTGGCCGACCACGGACCGGCGCAACACGACCCTCGCTAACCCTTCCTTGCGAGTATTGAAGAACGCCGTGCCCTTCGGTGAGCACATGGGCCTTTCGATGACCACCGTTCAACGCATGCTCGGCGCCAGTTTGGTCGCCAGTCTGGGCGTTTGGTTCCTTCAGGGCACGCTCATGGACGCCGTGCTGACCCTGATTGCGTTGTGTGCGTTGACGGGATTGGTTTGGGCTTTGTCGGAGCGAGAATCCACGTTCGCTTACCTCAACCTCACCGGTAGTGGGCCCTGGAACATGCTCGCCGTTGTGACCACCATCGTGGTGTTCGCCCAACTGTCCATCTCCATCTGGGCTTTCCCAACCGTGGGCGCCTACATCTTGTCGCTCTCGTTCATCGGTTCGTTTTGGTTGACGGGCTACATGATGCAGCCGGGCGGGGCTTGAACCCGGTCGCTGCGCTGCTGTTCGTGCGAAGTGTCAAAGGCCTGCGCTGACGACCTGTCTGCCGATGGCAACCCACGGTGACCACCCNGCCCTTCCGGACCACCTAGAATCGTTGCTGACGGACGACGCTCACACGGTCTTTCTGAAGGCGGATTGCCCGCCGCGCGTCAAACGCGGAACCATCGGGTCGCTGAAACTTGTTGAGGTTGACTCCTCCACCGCCAATTGGGACACCCTAGCGCTGGAACAACTCGAGGAGGACCTGGTGGCGCTGGTGGAGGAACATCGACATCGCAGTGATTGTTTCCTGGAAATTGACCGCAAAGGGTGCCGNGTCATCCAGTTGGGGGACCTTCGAATCACCTCGGCTTGGCCTCCGTTTTCGGATGCCAGAGAAATCACCGTTGTCCGCCCCGTGGCCAAACTGAGCCTTGGCGATTACGACCTCGATCAGCGTTTNATCGACCGATTGCGCAACCATCACCGCGGGGTGTTCATCTGCGGCCGCCCCGGCTCGGGGAAGACCACCCTCGCCCAGGCCATTGCCGAATACCTCGACACCGACGTGGGCGCGATGGTCAAGACCATGGAAGCCCCACGGGACTTGCAACTCGCCGACCGCATCACGCAGTATGCGCCGTTGGAGGGCGATTTGGAAAAGACGGCTGAGATCATCTTCCTCGTTCGACCCGATTTCGTGATTTTTGACGAAGTCCGTCGGGCTCGTGATTTCGAAATCTTTGCCGACGTTCGTCTCGCTGGCGTGGGTTTGTTGGGCGTGACGCANGCCAATTCGGCCCTCGAGGCCATCCAGCGNCTCATTGGAAAGGTGGAACTTGGGTTGGTCAGTCAAGTGCTCGACACCATCCTTCACGTGGAATCAGGGAAAATCCAACAGGTGCTTGAACTTCGGATGACCGTCAAACCTCCCACGGGCATGCAGGAAGAACTGGCTCGCCCCGTCATTGAGGTGGTGGAATTCCCCAGCGGGAAANTGACCCACGAAATGTTCGCCTTTGGCTCAGAAATTGCCGTTGTTCCGCTTGAGGGACGCGCCATCACCAGCGACCTGTCGCCCGTGAGGGCAATGGCCAAGGATCGTATTGTGGACACGGTTCGCCAGTGGGTCGGGGTTGAATGTCAGGTACGATTCTCCAGTGATACGTCCGCCGTGATTTACGCACCTTCCAACATGATCTCCACTCTGGTTGGCCGGGGCGGTGAAAACGTCAAACAACTCCAAAACGAGTTGGGCGGCATGCGACTCAGCATCGAATCCTTCGATGACATGCCCGAAGGCATGGAACAGCCGAATCGATTTTGGCAGGACAACCGAAAGAAAGGCAACCCGTGGGAAAACCCACGCCGGAAGGGGAAATCTGCGCGCCGTCAGCAACGAAAACGCTGACGNNGCGCGAGGGTGATTTCCCTTCTGAGATGTTGATAATGGCACATTCTTTAAATGTCAATCGTCGGAGGTCGGGTCAGTGAGGTCTCACCATGTCCGATGAAGGAACCCCCGCTGCAACCGGCCTGGCCGGTTTTGTGCTTGAAAACCGCTCGTGGATGCATTTTGCATCGTTGTTAATGATCCTCTACGCCGTTTGGGCCGTGATTGAGGTGCTTTCCAACACGTGGTTCCACGGCCTTCAGTCCTTCACGTTCATCGAGACGGGCACGGAAACCAACGTCAACCCTGACGACCTTCAGCGCAACAACAGCGGCCTNATCATCGCCTCTGGTGCCGTGTTCGGCCTGTTTGGCCTGTTTGCGCAGTACGTGTACCGTGGCGCNCCGATGGTCGACTCTTCCATGGCCGCCGCCGCTGCCATGATCCTCGACCAAGCCGCCGCTGACCGCGCGTCCGAGGATGACATCATTTCCAAGGCCGAAGAGGCCGCCACCGCTGCCGCCGCTGAAGTGGCCAAGGAAACAGCGGAGGACACCGTCATCGAGATGCTCGATCCCGACGCAGAGGCCGAGGGCGATGATGACGACGACGATGACGACGACGATGACGACGACGACGATGACGACGACGACGANGACGACGACGACGATGACGATGACGACGA
>PBOE01000018.1 GCA_002725275.1 Methanobacteriota archaeon | reverse complement strand
CCAGCCGGACATGTTGTCGTCGATGTTCATGGCGGAACGACCGGTATGGTGAAGCACGAAGCGAAGCTGAACGTACTCGTCGATGTAGTCCGTCAGGTCGACAGCAAGGTTGGTCCAGCCCGTGGGGTTTTGTGCCGTGGTTGAGGAACCGGCAAGGCCCCACTCCCACTGACTACCGTTTTGCAGACCGCCGCAGTTGCTGGTGATCTTGCCGTCCCAGTTGCTGCCAAAACCACCGCCCTGAGCATAGCTCGTGCCGTAAACCAGACCGGTGCTGGCCTGCTGGTCGATGGCGATGTAGTCAAAACCGCTGTTGTCGGGTGGGAAGCCGGGGTTGGGCGAGGAGCGAATTTCAAGGTAGCCGCAGTCGGAAAATCGCTTGGTGTTGGGTTGAGAGCCGGTGGAGGTCTCGAGGTTGTGCCAGGAGTCGAAGTAGGCGGTCTTGCTCTTGAGGAGTGGGTCAACGAACAATTCTGCGCTGGTCATGGAGACCACGAAGGGCATGTAGGAAGGTGGCGTGTTGCCGTCGTCGTTGTCGTCGGTGTAGTTGGTGTCGGCCAGGTTGGTTCCCCAGCACTCTTGTCCGGAGGCACAGCCAGCCGGAATGTCGGTGGTGGAAAGCGAGCCGTGTTCCCAGCCGATGCCGCTTGACGGCATGCTGGCCGGGTCGGTGGAATCGGTGAATCCTGCGGTCGTGCCTTCGAAGTCGGTGAGGAAGCCTTCGGAGATCAGGGAGACGGGGGTGGCTTGGGTGCCGTCCTCGAACTGGAAGAGCGATTCATCGGAAAATTCCGTCAGCTGGTTGTTGTATTGAGGGTTCCAAACACGCTGCGTCGTCTCCAAATCGATGCGGGACTGGTGGCCGTGTTCCACGGCATGGGTGTGAACGGTCATGCTGGCGCTGGTCACCGTTTCACCGTCCGGCAGTTCCACGGCCCCGTCAACGAGGTTTTGCAAATCGTTGCCGTCTCGAATTTCGACGTCAACGCTCTCGTTTCCGTCAGCAAACGTCGTCACGTTAGCGGAAGCAAAAGGAGCGAGAAGCATCAACAACATCAAGAAAATTGGCTTGGTTTTCGGGTGTGTTTGATTTGACATGGTGTCACCTGCGCCCTTGCCAAGGTTTGTCCCCCTAAAATCTCGTCGCTTACAAGACATCCTCGTCGTTTCGGCCCCTTGTCCCTCAAGCGGTGAACATGAGTTATGAGGGTGAACGGGTTGGAAGCGGCATGGAGCCTTACTCAACCGAGCCCGTGACCCTCATCGAAGAAGTGTTCCCGCAGGACACCAACGCCTACAACACCCTGTTTGGTGGACGGCTCCTGTCCCTGATGGACAAAGCGGGCGGCATCGCATGCGCTAAATTCGCCCATCGAGAGTTCGTCACCATCTCCATCGACACCCTGACGTTCATTGCGCCCGCCCGCCAAGGCGATCTCCTCGAAGTGTCCGGTCAAGTGGTCTACACGAGCAGTCATACCGCCTGCACGAAGGTGACCGCCTACACCATGAGCAAAGCCACCTGGGAGAAGAGCATCATCTGCGAGGGCTACTTCTTCTTCGTCGCCATCGACTCCATGATGCGCCCCATCCCGGTGCCGCAGTTCACGCCTCAAACCGAGGAGGAACACACCGAGTGGGAGAAGGCGAAAGCCATTCGGGAGAACATGCTTGCCCAGAAAGCGAAGCGAAAAGCCTGACCACCCATTGCTTCTTCAAGCGCTGCCATCTCGGCGTCGCATGGTCGTGCTCAACATCGCCGTCATCGCCTCAGACGAACTCGCTCGGAGCATCGCCAAGGCGGCCGACCAGCGCGACGTTCACACCTACGTCCACAAAGAGAACGGCCCGAAAGGTGCGCGAATTCTCTCGCTCATCCGCCCCGCAAAGTACCCCGAACGGCTCCCGCCGTTTCTCAACGCCCTGTCCACCTCGCAGGCCGGTATCATTGAGATCACGACCGTGGACGCCTCCCTCGGCGAAGTGCTGGTCGCCTTCGCCAGTGCCGGCATCAAGCGCGGTTTGGCCGTGGTGAACCCGCCCGATGGTGGGTGGGTGGACGAAGACCAGGTCCAGATGCTGTTCAAGCAGGCCGGCCTTGAAGCTTGGACCTTCGAGCGCAACGACGGCGTTCACCTTCGAGAGCGGATGTACGCCCTGATGGACGACATCGAGTCCGTGCTTGAGGCAAACGCCGATGCGCCCCTTGTGCTACCCGTGGACCAACACTTCAACGTCAAGGGGATCGGACTGGTGGCCATCGGCTACGTCCAATCCGGGCGCGTCAGCGTCCACGACGAGGTCCTCCTCTTGCCCGCCAACGGAACCGGGAACGCCAAGTCGCTCCAGGTCATGGACGACGATGTGGAAGTGGCCAGCGCCGGTGATCGGGTGGGCTTGGCGCTGCGCAACGCCAAAGAAGATCATCTCACGGGCGGTACCATCATCGTCCACCCGCCGGTTGAAGACAAGCGCGCCAACCTCTCGGTCCCCTTGGCCGTGGACCAGCACCATCGCTCCAGCCTCCAGTTGAGCACCTCACCGTTCCAGAAGCGTGTGCTCGCTGCGGGTGATGTCATTCACGCCAGCGTTGACCTTCAGTTTGTGGTGGGGCGGATCAAGGACGTCTCGGGGGACACCGTGATCGTTGAATGGGACCAACCCCTGTTCATCCGAAAGGAACGTCCGCCATCGGTGCTCATCGCTCAACTGGACTCCAAGCCACGGATCATGGGGTCGGCCGTGGTCACCCCACACGAGGCGTGACGGCGAACGTTCCACCCGTGATTTTTCCCGCGGCGAAGCCGGGTCAACATCGGTGGTTTGATAACCTCAGACGACCGGCTCGGATGTGGGATGCGCGAGATTGGACAGGCGACTGTACCAACCAGCGAGGCAGACAAGGAAACCTTCCAGTCCCTCCGGTTGGCAGAGCCCTCAGAACGGGTGAAAATCACCTTGGACGAGCGCATGCTGAGCATCGAGGGGAGGCGGAACGCCACGGTGGACATGCGGCTTCACGCCATCACCACCATGCGCCATCACTCCACCAACCTCGTCCCGGGGTGGTTGGTCTTCCTGGGGATTGCCCTGGTGTGGATCGGTTACCGTCTCATGGTACCCTCAACCTACAAACTGGCGTTCATCGGTGCAGGCGGCTGCCTCATCGGCGCTCGATTCTTGACGCGAAAACCCACCCTCAGCATTCACACCTCATCGGGCGAGTCGCACGTGCTCTACGGCAACGAACGGGCGTTGAACCGGTTGAGTTTCATGTTCCATCATCTCGCCAACAACCACACGATGGCCGAGGTGCGAGCCAAGATACAAGCCATCGAAGCCGAGAGCAGCCAAGCGTGGCGGGACGATGTGCCCCCCGCACCCCTTCTTCCCAACCCCCTTGAGGCACCCCAAGCCCTCGAGCGCTTCCTCGCCGTTGAGGAGGGGACGGAACCCGCAGCCCCACTGCGAGAGGTCGAACCCGAATGGATGCCGACGCTCGAACCCGAACCCGTCCAGCAACAAGCCGTGGTCGGGTTCATTCCAAGCTTCCAACCCGTTCACGGAACGGTTCAACCCACCGCTTACCCGGCTGACCATCGCCCGGCACCCCTCACCAATCCCGTGTTGGTGCCTCATCCCACGCCGCCGATGTATCAGGGCCTTCAGCAAAACGGCCCCGGCACCTTCCTTCCCTCGTTCATGAATCAGGACGGCGCTCACATCCCGGGTCATGCGGAAAACAACGAGCCCGATGAGCCCGAGGACGACCTCGTGTTGGATGCGGAGATGTTCGAATTCTTGGATGACGAAGATGCACCCGCACCCGCCCCACCCGTCGAAGCCATTCAACCGGTGGAACAGCCCCCCACCTTGCTCAAACCCAGAGCTCGCCCCAGCATCGAGAGCACGCCGTTCCACCCGCGTCGGGTCCAGAACCTTCGGCCGAAAAACCACCGCGGTTCAAGCATGCTTTCCCGAATCCGAGCCTCCTCTTCATCCATGCTCGAGCGGGCGTCACAAGCCGTGCGCCCCTCGCCGTACGCCACCACGGAAACCTCCGGAGCACTTCGAGAACAAGCCGCCGCCTCCGAGCCCCCCAACCGATCCCAACACGTCATGGATTCCTTGTCCATCGAAGAAGGTGGCGTGATGGCGCCCGAAGAAGCCGCCCGGCTCAAGGAACGAGAAGCCATGCTCATGGCCGCCGCCAGCGAAATCAGCCGGTCCGAGGAAGGCCGACTTGAGTCCATGTCCTTCAGCGACCTGCGCTCCAGCACCCTCGATGACGAACGTCTTCAACTGCCGCGGTTGGACGACGACTGATCACAGGCCGAGCATGGACCGGTAGTCGGCCAGCCGTTCAACGAACGTCGCCTCGGTCAGCCCGGACAGTCCCGCCGTTCCGAAAGCCTGCAGGGTGAAACTGGCCATGACGGTGGCCTTCATCAGGCCCTCTCGAAGTTCATCAAGGCCAACCGCCCCCTCACCGGCGGCAAGGTGGGCTGCGAGTGCACCTGCAAAGGTATCGCCGCAACCCGTGGGATCAACCACGTCCGAGGTTGGCACCGCCGGCAAGGCCACCAGAGCACCCTGATGAAGTGCAACAACACCGTGTTCGCCCCGTTTGACGATGAGGGTTGAGGTGTTGGTCTGCTCAGCGAGTTGATGCATTGCTCGGATGAGGTTATCGTCACCGGTGAGCATCCTTGCCTCGCCGTCGTTGATGATCACCAGATCGACCATCCCCATCACGTCCAAGAGGGCCGGTTGAGCAATGGTGATCCAGAGGTTCATGGAATCCAACATCGTCAACCGCTTCGGTGATGTTTGTCCAATCACGTTGCGCTGAATGGCAGGATGCAGGTTGGCACAGAACAGAACGCTGGGTTGAGCGAGCGTGGCTGGAACGTCCGGCTCAAAATGTTCGAACACGTTGAGGTGGGTGGCTCGGGTTTCAGCCTCGGCCATCGCACCGTGGTAGGCGCCCTCCCACCGGAACGTCTCGCCCTCGGCCACCTCCAAGCCTTCGAGGTTCAACCCCGCTGAAGCCAGCAAATCCCGGTCGGTTTGGGCAAAATCTTGCCCGACGACGCCCACCAAACCCGTGGTGGCCTCACCGTGCATCGACTGAACGAAACGGCACGACAACCCGCCGTAGGTCGCCGACCCGCCAAGGGCTCTGTCAACCGAACCAGCCGGGGATTCAACCGAGTCGTAGGCAATGCTGCCGACGATCAGGACGCTCACGGAAATCACCCGGTTAGCCAAGCAATTCTTGGTGCATGTCGATGTACTGAATCGTGATGTCGCCGTTGTTGAAGTCCTCTTCATCCATGATGCGACGGTGGAGTGGAATCAGGTGTTCCACGCCCGTGATCATCGTCTCGTCCAGGGCCGTTTTCATGCGCCGAATGGCATCCTCTCGGTCCCTGCCCCACACCAACAGCTTCGCCAGCAGGGAATCGAAACANCCGGGCATCTCGTAACCGGGATGAGCGTGTGTGTCGCAACGTATGCCAAATCCGCTCGGGAAATGGCACTCCCAGAGGCGGCCCGGGCTGGGCACAAATTCACGGGGATCCTCGGCGTTGAGCCTGCACTGAATGGCATGGCCTCGCCACGTGATGTCTTCCTGCTTCATTGGTAGGGCTTCGCCTTGTGCGACTCGGATACCAAGTTCCACGAGGTTGTGCCCGGTGATGAGTTCGGTCACCGTGTGTTCGACCTGAACGCGAGGGTTGACTTCGAGGAAGTAAAAGTCCCCGTTGGCGTCCCGGAGGAACTCAAAGGTCGCCAAGCCCTTGTAGCCCACCGCCTCGGCGCCTTTGCACACCAAGGCACCAATTTCAGCTCGCTTTTCATCGCTCAGCCAAGGCCCCTCTTCCACCAATTTCTGATGGCGGCGTTGAATGGANCAGAAGCGTTCACCGAAGTGAATGGCCTTCTTTCCGTCTGCCAANACTTGGAATTCGACGTGCTGCGCGCCCTGGATGTACTTCTCAACGAAGACCCGTTCGTCACCGAATGCGGATTTTGCTCGGGACTGGCAGAGTTTGAGCGCACCTTCGAATTCATCGGCCTGATGGACGATCTGCATCCCGATGCCACCGCCACCTGCGGCCGCCTTGATGATGACAGGATAGCCGATGTCGTCAGCGAGGGCGCTGGCGACCTCGGCACTGGCAATGGGTTCGGAGGATCCTTTGGCCGTGGGCAGGCCGGCAGCCTCCATGGCCGCCCGAGCTTCGATCTTGTCGCCCAGCAAGGTGATGACGCCCGAGGCTGGACCAATGAACGTGATGCCTTCCTCCTCGAGACGGGCGACAAAGGCAGCGTTCTCGGCCAAAAAGCCGTAGCCGGGATGGACGGCGTCGCATTCGAGTTCCTTGGCGGCTTGCACCACGGCTTCGATGTCGAGGTAAGAATCGAGCGGGTTGCTCCGGTAGTTGGGGTAGGCGATGTCAGCCATTTGAACGGGGAGCGACAAACGGTCCTCGCGACCGTGAATGATGGCCGCCTCGATGCCCATGTCGCGAAGGGTGCGAAGAATACGAAGAGCGATTTCGCCGCGATTGGCAATCAACACGCGCTTGAAGCCCATGAGGCCCTGTCGGCCGACTCAATCTATGAGCAAAGCGGTCGCAAGGCGTGCCTGACGGACGGTCAGCCTTCCTCAGTAGACGTCTCGCAGGTAGCGCTTCTCTTCGCGCATCATCGTTTTCTCGATGAAATGGGTGGCGTCGTCCTCGGACATCCCGCCGTGCTCGATGGCGATTTCGATGAGGGCTCGGTGGACGTCTTTGGCCATGTACTGCTTGTCGCCACAGATGTAGAAGTAAGCGCCGCGCTCAAACCACTCCCAAACTTCAGCACCGTGCTCCTTGAGCCGGTGTTGAACGTAGATCTTTTCCTCTTGATCGCGAGACCACGCCGTGGTGAATCGCCAGAGATGGCCTTCGTCGATCCAGCTTTCAATCTCGTCTTTGTAGTAGAATTCCGTCTTTTCGGACTGGTCGCCGAAGAACAACCAGTTCTTGCCGGCGCCGCCGTCGTGGACGCGCTGTTCCATGAACGCACGGAACGGAGCGATGCCCGTGCCCGGGCCGACCATGATGATGTCGGTGTCCTTGTCATCGGGAAGAATGAACGATTTCGTGGGCGACATGAAGACACCGATGGGCGCACCGGAAGTGTTGATTTCATCGGCCATGAATTGAGTGCACAAGCCACCTCGGGCTCGGCCGTTGTATTCGAAGCGGACGATGCCAACGGTCAACTCGACGAATCCAGGATGGACGTCGTGCGAAGAAGCGATGGAGTAGAGGCGGGGTTTCAGTCGGTCAGCCAGTTCGAGGAATTCTTCGGGCGAGTACTTGACCTCGAATTCTCGCATGATGTCGACGTAGTCTCGGGTCCAGAGGTAATCTTCGATGGCCTTGGTGTCCGCCGTGATGGCCTCAACCTGCGCAGCGGGGTCGTCGGAAGGCACCGAGGGGCGAAGGCTTGGAGGAATCTGCTGGTCGTCGGTGGCGGCCCACGAAACGTCGTTTCGGGTGCGAGCGACGATGCTCATGCTGATTTTCATCCCGCTTGATACCACCTTCTCGGCAAGGGATTGAACGAATTTTTTGTTCGCCATGTGCACCTCGAAATCTTTCTTCAACGCGTCGTAGAGGGAGCGCTCGCCGTTGTGTGTGGTGACGGTAGCGTCCCGGTCCCAGCCCTGGACGTCCAGAAGTTCCTCGACGATGTGCGGAGGGTTCTCAGCGATGACGCCGAGAGCGTCGCCCACCTTGTAGTCAAGGCCCGAATCACCGAGGGCGAACACGATGTGTCGGGTCTCCTTGCGAGAGCCCTCACCGTTGAGAATGAAGTTCTCCGTAATCTGCGTCATGTAGGGATTTTTTGCGGACCAATCACTCATCTCCTCACCTCAACCCACGGGGGTTAATTTTGGCACCAAAGGTGGCTATATCATCCTTGGTATGACCTCGCATCCTTCCTTCCATCCCGGACCAACCGATGAGAACAAGAAGGCGCATGGATTCCGAGCGTTATGGCCCCTCGTATCGACATGCTCGGAACGGGGAACGCCTTCCTCCCGCACGGGCGGCACCACTCGTTTGCCATGTTCGACGAGCGCCACATCATCGATGCCCCACCAACGGCGCTCGCAGGTCTACGGCGCTATGGAAAAAACGTCGCAGAAATCGAAACCGTGTTCATCACGCACGTTCACGGCGACCACGTGTTTGGTTTCCCGTTCCTCTTGCTCGAACGGAAATACATCTCCGACCGGGACGGGCACCGCCCGCTCACGGTCGTCGGCACACCGTTTGTCAAACAGCGCCTCACTGAATTGTGCAACCTGGCGTTTCCGGGGTCGCTTGAAAGCATGATTGAGCACGTCACCTGGGTCATGGACGACGCCGGTGAACTGGAAGACGGATGGCGATGGGAGCGGTTTGAAGTTCACCACGACGATGCGGTTGAACCCCACGGCTACCGGTTCGAGCACCCCAGCGGTGCATCCTTTGTTCACAGCGGCGACTCTGGCCCCTGCGAGACGCTGTACGAAGCCATCGGTCGGTCCAAATTTGCCATTCTGGAGATGGGGTTTCCTGATTGGGTGCCTTCCACCCATCACCACAAACCGATGGACATACGCGCCCTCTCGGAACAATGCTCGACCCCGCTGGGGATCACCCACACCTACATCGACGACGCCTCCCCTCATCCCACGGTCCTTGAGTCGGTGTTTCCTGAGTTTGCCGGGCACGTCACGCACCTGAAAGATCAAACGGAAATCGCATGGAACGGAACCGACTGGGTGGTCGCTTTCAACGAATGAATTCGTGGACACGAAAGTGTTCTTTTTTCTTCAAGAGACCCTAACTTTATAGGTGGAACTGAGGAGTCCGCTGTTCAACAAATCAAGGCCTCCCATCGTCGTTCGTGGACAGGCATATAAGGGGGACTCGGACTCAGCCAACTCATGGCGGTGAGTCGGCAATTGACTCCCTCGACCTTGGTATAAATAGGGAGGTGATTTTGAATGGAAACCAACATCTTCGACAAGTTTGTTTCCCAAAAAACCCTCTTCAAAAACAAGGAGCATCTTCGCCACAACTACCGGCCCGCACAACTTCCGCACCGGCAGGAAGAGATCGAGAAAATTTCCTACAACCTCTGGGAAGCCCTCAAGGGCCACATCCCCAGTAACATGACGCTCTACGGTGTGACCGGGGCCGGGAAAACGGCGGTCACCGACTATGTTTGCCACCACCTCAAGGCCAAAGGGCAAACGATGGGGCGGCAAGTGGAGGCCATCATGGTGAATTGCCGTCAAATCGACACGCAATACCGGGTGTTGAGCCACATTGGAAACTCCCTGCTCGAGGAATTTGAGCGCGATGAAATTCCGTTCACGGGTTGGCCCACCGACCGCGTGTTCAACGAACTGGTTCGACGCATGGACCGGCGCGGCGGCGTGTTCGTTATCGTGCTCGACGAGATCGATCACTTGGTTCGCAAAGCGGGGGACGACTTGCTCTACAACTTGACGAGCATGAACGCTTCACTTCAATCGGCTCGCTCGTGTGTCATTGGAATTTCCAACGACCTCAAGTTCACCGATTTCCTTGACCCCCGCGTGCGGTCCCGACTCGGCCAGTTGGACGTCCTCTTCCGCCCCTACGACGCCGAACAACTCCAGGACATTCTCCGCCAACGCGCCAAAGAAGGTCTTGACCCGGACGCCATCGGACCGGGCGTCATCGAGCTTTGCGCAGCCCTTGCCGCCCAAGAACACGGTGATGCCCGCTGTGCCCTTGACCTCCTGCGAATCTCAGCAGAAAAGGCCGAGCAATCCGGTGATGTCATCGTCAACCAGAACCACGTTCGCATCGCACAGAGCCAAATCGAATCCGACCAGATGACACCCGTCATCGCCACGCTTCCCAGCCAGCAAAAGCTCGTGCTGGCCGCCATTCTCCTGAACGAACAGCACGGCTTGCGCAACGTCCAGACCGGGCAAGTGTACGACATCTACCGCCAGGCTTGCAAGCACATTCGGCAAAACCCGCTGACGCAGCGTCGGATCTCCGGTCTGATTTCCAACCTCGACATGTTGGGTTTGGTCACTGCACGAACCGTCAGCAAAGGTCGGTACGGCCGGTCCAAAGAAATCAATTCCTGCATTCCTGCCAACGTTGACGTGCGAGAGATCATGGGAACCGCTGAGGAAGAGATGCGAACCGTCTTCAACGCCAACTACCACCACCAAACCTCGTTGTGAATCGGGCTCACGAAACGGCCCACGCCCGGTTCGGTGTGCTTAAATGCAGTACGCAAGTCGCAAGGCCCATGAGCGACGAGGCTCCCGGCCAAACCAGCGCTGCAAACGCGCCCGTCTATGCGTCCGTCATGGTGTGCGTGGGCTTCTGGGGCTTGGCCTTGGCCTTCCTGAACATGTTCGGGATGATTCACCCCACCTACCACGTATCGTGGGGCGGCCTGCTCACGTTTGAGGCCACCAACGCAGCCTTCGGGGAAGCCAAGGACGGTTTCCATTTCGAACCCCTCGGTGACACCGTGTTCATGGCAGGGTGCATCGGCATCATCGCCTTGGGCATCAACCAAATCAACCAGCGAAAACCGATCGAAGAATGGTTCTCTGGCCTCATCATCAACGACACCTGGACCGCCCTGAACGACACGAGCGTCGCTGGTGGCCAGCGAACCATGTCCGCTTGGTGCTTGCTTCTGGGCCTGGCTTTCTATCTCTACTTTGGCATCGCCCACCAGGGCTGGATCGACGTTGGCGTCTACTCCGTGACCATCGCACTGATGGCCGCCGGGGTCGCCTTGAATCACGCCAGTCGTGTTCCACCCGGCGACGAAAACATCGACTGAAGCGGTTAAGCCCGCCGATGCCCGTTTCTTCCCAAAACAGCATCGAGAACGCCCAAGAACAACCCGTGCCAGAGGGCGAGGCTCCATCGAAGAATCATCCGGCGAACGCCGAGCATGGCGACCAACTTGCTCCCGGTGGTTGAACCCACGACCTCCCGATTGACGACGCCCAGACGTCCTCGCCACACCAGCACCTCCTGAATTAGCAACACCGTTATGCTCGCAACGAGGGCCTGGCCCTCCCACTGCTGAAACATCGCTTTGCCGAGGGCAAGGTCACCGCTGATCAGGCCAAGGGCAGACGGGACGAACAAGATGAGAACGGCCAGCCACATCGGAAGCATGCACAAAACCACGGTCGAACTTCCAAGAAAGTCAAAACCCGGTCCACCTCGTTGCCGCTTGGGGTGGTGACGAACGATTCGAACGTGGGCTCGTGCATCTCTGCGCCGCTTAGCAAGGAAGTGGTATGCACCGGTTTCAGGAACATGACGCACCAGTGCATCCCGGGCGTAAACAATGGTCCCTCCTGCTTGGATCAGACGCAGGCTCACCTCCATGTCCTCGGCATGGTACCACTCAGGGTCGAACCCACCAACCGCCAGAAGAGCCTCTCGGTTGAACATTGAACAGGGACCGTTGGCCAAACTTGTCCGTCGTGGGCGGGCTCGGTATTTTGCCGCGATTTCGACGGAACGTAAGCGACTGACCAAATCGCTTGCTTGTTCAAAAACGGTCCGGCCCGTGATCGCCACCACGCGCTCCTCGGGGTCAACGGGGTGGATTTGTGCTACCATGTTCGCGACCCAATCTGGCTCGGGTCTGACGTCGATGTCCGTGATCGCCACCCATTCGCCTCTGGCTTGTTCAACGGCCCACTGCCTTCCAGCCGACAGTCCCAACGGGGGTTGGTGGTGAACCCGGACGGGGACCCCGTTGTTTCCCTCGGGGTCGTGGTGAGCATCAAGGATGGCTTCCGCTCCGTCGGTGGAACCGTCGTTCACGACCAAAATTTCGGTTGAGGGGTGGGTTTGTCCCTTGAGGGAGGTGAGGCAGTCATCGATCCAGTGCGCCCCGTTGCGAACACAAACCGTGATGGACACCATCGGACCGGTCACTCATTCCACCTCAAACAATTCGAGGAGGCGACGGCATCGCATCTTGGTCGCCAGGCTGCTGGGCTGAACCACCACGCCGGTACGGGGCTGACCGTACAGGACCACGGCGTGCAGTGGAACGTGCAAGTGAATATACAGCGGTGCGAGGTCCTCCTCGCCGTCCACCACCACCACCACGGGTTGCTCGAGCGCAGCCGCCTCAGCCACGGCGAGTTGGAGGCTCGGGGTCAGCACGCCGGGTGGGTTCTCAGCGTGGAGCACATGATGAAAGGCGGTAAGGTCCACCTGCTCTTCTTCCTCGAGGGCCTTCCGTTTGGTTTGGCCGTCAACGAAGGCCATGTCGGGGACCACGTCCAAGGCAAGGAGCGTCGCCACCGTAACATCACCCACGGCGATGAGGATCAATTCCGAGGTGTTCAACTCCTCAAGGGCGGCCAGCATGGCGATGTCCGGGGCCTCTTCAGGGCCTTTGTAGAGGGTCCCCATGGGTGTCTTGAGTTCGGGCTCCGCACGAGGATGCATGCGAAGGACGGCCTGTTTCCACTCGGGCGCCATCCAGGGATGACCCTCGGGGTCGACCATCCCGTTTCGGATGCGTGTTGAACTGATGATGCCACCCTCAACGTCCTTCAGATGAGCCACCTCGACGATGTGAAGGGGCCTCAAACCGTGCTCGGCCCGCTTGAGGTTGATGCGTTCGCATTCCGCTTTGGTTTCGGGGGTGGCCACGATGCAGTCTGCATCAGGGTGCGTGGGTGCAGGTCCGTGGATGTCGGTCAATTCGTGAACCGAAACACGGTGAGGTGCATGCCGTTCGACCCAGTTCAGCAACTCATCGCGTCGGGTTTCAAACGACTGCATGTTCACCGATTTTTTATCGGCCATGCCGTCGCTCGTGATGTGAACTTCGACGTGTTCGGCTGATTTTACCGCGGCATCGAGCAACAAGCGATGGCCAGCGTGAAGGCGGTCAAACGTCCCGCCCACCAAACATCGGCTGTAGCGGGGAGCGCCTCCCATGGAAGCGGCTCCAGCGACGAGCCTTTGAGTTCATCGCCAAATCGCCGCAGAAGAAGGGCATCATGGAACTGTGCCCCGACACCTAACGGCCTTGTTCACTGTTTCCTCCGAGGCCTGACCCTCGGTGTCGGGGCGTACTGTCCGGTAAGGTGGTTGTCTTGCGTTCATTCTTGCGTCGCACAAGGACCCATAACCCACCGATGGTTTACCGCATTTGCACCAAAAGTCACTCCCCGAAGGGTCGTCTTGGTCTTCGATTGCGGCCGTACACGTGGTGTCAGACGTCATTGCTCGTTTCACAGTCGCTCAGCCTGATGTTGCAGGTACGGTAAGCCGGCGTCCCACCGACTCCATATCAATTCATCGGAGCGGCCGTAGGTGGCGAGCATGGTAGCTTCGCAAGAAGAGCACCTCCCCCACCATTGGGTCCCCCATCGTCAAAACCTCCGAACCAAAAACGGGCCACTGGTGGACGGGCCGGACCAACCACCCCGCCATCGGATGCGTCGACAGCACGGGAACAGGAGCCCCAAGGTCGAGGGCGTTCACCATGGCGTACAGGTCCTCGAGGGCCGACTTACCGGGACCATCGGGAAGGAGGTTCACGGGGAGAAGAGCGGTTGAACTGAGATCAAAGGCGGGATGTTCACCCGCAAGCCCCGGATATTGCACGCGTTCGCCCGGTGTACGAGCCACCAGAGCCGGCCAACTGAACGCTGAGGAAGCGAGCCACATCCGTCCAGTATGGCTGTTCAACTGACCGAGCAGCCAGGATTGTGCAAACATGGACCACCATGCCGAAGGGAGCAGTTCCATCAGCCGGCGCTGCGTTTCAGGAAGCCACGGCTCACGTCGCTGTGCAATCTCAAGGCCGGTTGCCCATGCACGCAGCACGCTCCCCTTTGGTTGAAGCAAAGACCGCTCAACCCAACGCTGCAACAGCCCCTCGCCCTCGATCGGGTCCCAGCGTCCAAACAACGATTCCAGCACCTCTCGCTCACTCATCGGCGCCTCAAACCACGCGTCGCTTGCTTCCTCAAACAACGCTTTGTGATGCTCCTTCGTCGGGTCCAGAGCGCACAAAATGGAGGCGGCTAATGCAGGTCGATGCGCAACATCACCCGTCAATTGCTGACGCCAACGAAGGACAGCAGCGAGATCTTCAACGGTTTGGGATTGAAGGTGGTGAAGCGCTCGACGACGCCAGGCTTTGCCGGCCACCGAAAGGGCGTAGGGGAGGTCCGCCAGAGGAACGTCATGCACGTCCATCAGCTCCACCCAGCCCGCCGGAAGCACCCGATGAAGGCGAACCCAGCGAGCGGGTCGGCTTGCCGGTGGCGAAGCAACCCATGCGAGCAGCGGGGCGACCGGCTCCAGAGCGTTGGCTCGCTCTTCGTCACCGAGGGGATAGAGGCGAAGCGCTTCCCTCCACCGTTGGCCATCAACACCTGCTGGTGCCACCTCGGAATACACCGCTTTCCCCACCGAAGTGGCGTCCAGCAATTCCGTGGCCGTGGCAGGAATGAAAACATCGTGCTGTTGGGACGGTGGCGGTTCGGTCTCACCGAGGTGAAGCGTCAAATCGAACCGTATGGAACGACTCAGGTGAACGGCAACCGTGCCCAGGTCATGGCCGTCCACCAACAAGCTCGTCGAGGGTAAACCCTCGGGCGGTGGGTCCCGCCGAAGGATGACTGAACGGCATTCAGGGTGCCTGAGCCAGCGCGAAAGACGGGGGGACGACGGCGTTTCAAAGGCCCAGTCAACAACAAACGGCAGGCGACTTTCCTCCATCGCGTGATGCAAGATTGACAAGACCCCTCGCTCGGTGATGCCGTGGAGGTTGACCGGCCCCGGCCGCCAGGGCTCCATGGTCCACGGTTGGTCTCCAAAATCCATCAACAAGGACCGCATCAACGGCGAGGCGTCTGGGGTATCGCTTGCTTGGAGTTCACGGACCAAATCGTCGTACAGGCGCTGCCGGCGGTGGGTGGCCATTCGTGGATGCTTGAACGTCAACCAGTGGCTGAGCACAGAAAACGGGACACCGGCGTTGGAAGCGCCCTGACGGTCGCTTAGGACGAGCGCNCCCCGGGACAAGGCGTTGAGCAAGAGGTTGCGGTGACTCGCCGAGCGAAGATGCCCCAGCAAGCCTGGAGACGGGGCAAACCCGCCGGTCAGCCCCGGCACGCTGCCGATTTCAATCTCTCCAACTGAGAGCCCCGCAGGTGGAGGGGCGTCGTGCTGGGACAGGGCATCGAAAGGTTGGCCTTCCAACAGGGCATGGTGCCCTCGCTGTTCAACCACCACGCCCCGAACCAAACCGACGCGCTGTGGCGTGGATTCGAACGCCGCCAAGGTGCTGGCTTCTCGTGGCGCAGGCGGGTCAATCGGCGTGGCTTCATCCAGTGAAAACCACTGAATNGAAGACGTGGGTGCCAAAACCCAAGCCCCCCCTGGGTTTCCACTGGAGTTCCCGCCCTCAGTCTCGGGCGTTTCACCGATGTAGACAAAGGAAGATTCGGGCGGTTCGATGTAAGCAAGAAGCACGTTGTTCTCGTCCGCGTGAAGCACGTGCGACCGCGCCGAGGTCCGAAGTAAGGCAGCATGTTGTTGCATTTTACCAACGGCATCCTCCACAAGCCGGTCCATGCCGCCTTGACTCAGGTAGATNGGAGCGTTGCGGAGCCCGCCGCGCTCATCCCTCGTGATCAGCCCCGCCTCCCTGAGTTGTCGACAGGCGAGCGAGGCGTGGGGCATTCGCATGGAAAACTGCTCCGCAATCTCAGACACCGTGGAAGGCCCGTGGCGCAACCAGGTCAAAATTTGGCGCTGGGCGGTTGAACGGATGGTGCGGTGCTTCATCACAGGTCACCTTTCCTCCCCGGGGTTTGTTCTGACCACGCTTTGAGCAGATAAAAATTCTTTGTAGTTAATTTTAGTTATATATTTCCGGTGGAACTGTGAAAAATAACTTACATAATTGCACGGAAGTGTTGGAAATACACCGCTATTGAAGCACTTACGGTAACCAAATCGTCAAACCGAGGAGGAAGCATTATATCAGCGGCCTCGCTCCTCAACTTTAGTGGCACATTTCCAATGAAGCCGCACCGAAAATGACAGGAGGGACCAACCATGAAAACAACACGCATCCGTGAAAAAATCAAGAAATTCTTAGGCGATCGACCACGAAACACAGCAGAAATCCTGGAGTACATCAACAGCACCATGCGTCATGGCACCACCAGCCAACAACTGGGCAACGTGTTGTCCAAAGACAAAGACATCGTCAAGGTCGGCTACATCAAGCGCTCCGGCATCCTGTCGGGCGGGTACGACATTTGCGAGTGGGCCACCCGCACCTGGGTGTCTGAGAACTGCCCCGAATGGATCGAGGGCACCCCCATCATCGTTGACAGTGAAGGCAACTTCATGACCAACGCTGACGAGAAGCTCTGAGTTCACCAACTCGACGCCCCCCGCCATCTCTCTCAAGGCACAGCCGTGACGGAGAGGAACCCCCTCACTCAAAGATCCGGCTAAGTGGAGACCTAAGCAGACGGTAGGCTATGACAAAGCCCACTGCGAGCCCTCTGATTGTCTCAAAACGAATCAGTGGGTTTGTGCATTGACCCTTTGATTCGTTGGAATAACGATTGAATCAACGGTTGATTTATGAAATCAAACATACACCACAAATTATGCGAAATGATCAAATTTTTGTGTTGCTCTTGATTTTACTATTGCCTATGTCTGGATGTTTTGATGGCGGCGGTGTTGGGGAAGCAGATGCTGCACAAGATTCTAATTCAGAAGATAATTCTGGAACATCAACACCAGAATCATCCCCAACCGAGTCATCTACAGCTCAATCAAGAACGTGGTATTCGACTGGTGATGTTTTCGCAGCAACATGGAATGATGGAACAAACTACTCTTCTGGTCAAGAACGTTGTATGGAATATGGGCCTCAGTATGACCAAAACACCGGAGAGTACGTTGGTGAGACATGTCGAAGATACGGTCTACCAAATTCAGCAGCTGATTGGGATGTGTCGAATTGCACTTCCATAGGGGGTACGGCTACATGGTCAAACCTGGGCAATTACGGAGATGATGACAATAACGCATCAACTGATTACGCATATCAATGGGCACCAGTTTGTATGGACATTCCAATGCTCACGATCGAAACAGAGGCGGGTGAGGCATTACTTCTGTACCAAAAATTCGGAGCAGGTACTTGGACAACAACATGTAATGGTGTGTCGACATCCCTCCCTCCATATGGTCTTCCGGGTGGAGCATATGGAAACGAATACCTCGTCGTACAAGGAAGTTCAATGAATTGCACACATGAAATGACGAGAAACGCATATTTTGGAACTGAAATACCAACCATGAATATGTGGTCGGTTGTGTATGCAATTCAAGATGTGACTGTTGTTTGAGCAGAGGGCCTCCTCTGATTAGGCATCCAAGCAGAGGGTACCCTGTGATTCAATGAGAATCGAAAGGCGGGCGAATTTCACTTGCCTTCGAAGATGGCCATGGCCTCGTCAACCGAAGCACCCTCGCAAATGATGGCGTGGCACGCAGCCGTCATGCGAACGGCTTCTTCGGTTGTCTTCTGGTGGATGTTGCGTCCGGTGGCCGCACCTCGACATCCTGAAACGGCCATCTGGTCGTAAAGTCGCTGAAGGAATTCCCGCGGAGGAAGAGTCCCTCCGCCCGAACAGATGATGCCGGTTCGACCGGCGGCCTCAACGGCGATCCGGAGCGACTCGGGTTGGGTCATGCCGTCCCATGCACGGGGATAATTCACCTTGGCAAAGTCCGCGCCGATGCAGCTGGCCACGCCAGCGGCCCCCGAGATGAGTTGCGGGTCCTTCTCGTCGGCCACGGCTTGGCCTCGGGGGTACATCCACACAACGGAAATCATGCCGAGTTCGTGAGCCTGGCGAATGAAATGAGCCGCTTCGGTCAGCATTTCGTGTTCGTATTCGCTGCCGATGTACACGGTGTAGCCGATGCCCACCACGTTGATGCCGTTGTGAACCAGCGACATCACGTCGTCCATGTCCCACAGGGCTTGACTGATGGGGTCTCGCTGGGCGGTTTTGACAAGGTGAGATTTCGAGTTCAGTTTCACAAGGTAGGGAATATCGGGGTGGTCGCGAGCGTACTGGGCGATGAGTCCGCACTGACCCGCAAGGACGCCAATCGTACCGTCGGCATGAGCGCGAGCACCGATTTCAAACAAGTGGCCGGGGTTGTTGGAGGACAGCGGGATGGTCTTGCCGCCATCGTAGAAATCGTCGTTCAGGTGTTCGATTTTCTGATCGCAGGCAAAGAGGTTCATGTTGCCCGTGCCAGCGGTAGCGGCTCGCATGTTGTCGAGGTAGGTGTCGATCAACTCGTCGGGGACGTCGGCTGGAACGTGGATGTCGTCCATGAGTACCACGCCGAAGTTCACTCACCGGTGAAGTTGGCCACGCGCTTTTCCACGTAAGCGGCGATGCCTTCCTTGGCGTCGCTGCTGTTGAAGAGGGCGGCTTGGAGTTCACGCTCGAGCGCCAGATGGTACTCGAACGGAATTTCTGGGCCTGTTTGGCACGAGCGCTTGATGTTGCCAACGGCCTTCACGGCCTTGTTGGGCAGCGTGAATTGACTGCACCAGTCGAGGATGTCTCGACGGAAATCATCCGGATCTCCCTCCCAGATGTGGTTGATGAGGTTGCAAGCGTGAGCGTCCTCGAAGGACATCAGTTCGCCGGTGACCATCATTTCGAGGGCTTTGGCCTTCCCGATGAGACGGGTCAGACGAGCGGTGCCACCGGTTCCGGCCAGCACGCCGAGGTTGATCTCGGGAAGACCAACCTTACCGGAATTCTTGCGGGCGATGCGGATGTCGGCCGCCATGGCGATTTCGAGTCCACCACCGACGGCGTGGCCGTTGATGGCACAGACGACGAGTTTGGCGGTTTGCTCGAGCCGAGACAGGGTCTCGTTGGCGTGAAGGCAGAAATTGTACTTGAAGCCCGGACTGACGCTGTTGAGCATCTGGATGGAGGCACCAGCAGAGAAGAACGAGGCCCCGTTCCCGGTCAAGACGATGCAGGTCACGCTGTCGTCAAAACGAGCACGGACGATGGCTTCGTCGATGTCCCTCATCATACCGTGCGTGTAGGTGTTGGGCGAGCGGTCGTTGGGTCCCTCCAGCGGTGCACCGGCCGAATCGGAGGTCAATTCAATGACGGCGATACCGTTCTCGGTCACGCCGTAATTGACGAGTCGGTTTGGCATCGGTTCCAGTTTCAATCCGTAGAGGTCGCTCATGCCCTGTGCCACCGGGATTGGCATTATGAAGAAATCGCTGAGATTTCTTGCGCCTCGCCGTCGGCGTTGCTGGTGAACGACACGTGACCGCCACCTCGGCGCACCGCTTCCCACCGGGCCTTCACCTGCAGCGCTTCCTCACTCTGCTCCCACGTGTCCCGGGGCTTGGCTTTCCTGAAGGGCAAGCGAAGCGGTCGAGTGGGACCCGACATGCGCTTGAGCATGAACGGGGACGTGACCCTGAACACGATCCGTTTGAACAAGCTCGGTCGGAACAATTTCCCGATCCACCGAAGCCCGTCGCCGCTGCGTTCCTGATCGCGCATCCACTGCAGGCACATGCGCTTGAAGGTGCGGTCGCCCACCCGGTTCATGAGCCACCGGTTGGCCACGCTGGTCTGAACGTAAGGAAGCAGTTGGCGGCGAACCTCCTTCTCGTAGGGTCGACCACCCAACATTTCCTCCGCAGCCAGAACGCCGGACCACACCGCCATGCGCATCCCGAAGCCCCACATGAAGTCCTGAAGACCGCCCGACTCTCCGACAAAATGCTGACCCGTTTGAGGAACGGTGTAGAACCCGTTGAGCGTAAAGTCACCTTTTCCACCCACCCGCTTCACGGGCTGCATGTCCATTTCGGGGTAGAGGCGCTGGTAGCAGGCGATGGTCTCGTTCAGGAAACGTTCGCTTTTCTTTTGTTTGCGCCACAGGCACGTGCAAATCAAGCCCACGCCGTCGATGACGATGAGGTAAGAGTAAGCGCCGGGTGCGAGTTTGTCATTGAGTTGAAACGCGATATGGTTGGGGTGCGAGGTGTGGAAAATTTCACCCAGAGCGATGGCGGAGGTGTCTTTCGGACCGCAGGCGACGATATCGGCCTCGTTTTCGTCGATCCTCGACTTGTAGTGAAGGCTTGCTCCGGCCTCGAGGGCCATGCGCTTGAAGGCCTGGTCGATGGTGTGGTCCGAGGTGCCTCGTTCCACGATGCGATAGGCGACACCGTCGGTTTTGGCTTGGGTGATGACGTCGTCAGGATGAATCAGGTCCACGACCGAAAACGACGTTGATTTGAACGCCGAAGAATCAAAGCCCCAGCGTTCGAGTTGGTCGAAGAAATCGTCATCCATGCTCCAGTTTTCCAACGCTTGAAAATCACCGTCAAAGCGGGCACCGGAGTCATGCCGGATGTCGTGAACGTGCACTTCACGACCGGCCCGAGCCAGCAGGGTTGCGGCCGCCAATCCGGAGAGGCCAGCACCCATGATGGTGATGGGTTTGGACGGCGACGTGGCATCGGCCATGCATTGCCATGGAGGCGTGAGGTTTGAATGATGCCCTCCCCTCGTGAGGGGTATGTCGCTGCGCGTGGTCGTGGAAGAGGCACCCGATGTGCTTCTACCGGACGTCCTCCGTTCAAAGTTGAACACCGAGGGTTGCGGTGCCGTCGTCTCGTTTGTTGGCTTAACCCGAGAAACGGAAGGCCAGGCGGACGTGTTGAGATTGGAATTCGATGCCTGGCAGGACAAACTGACGCCCGTCCTGCGTCGCCTTGCCGACGAAGCCGTGGACCGTTTCGGTGTGCTTTCGGTGGCCATGGCCCACCGGACCGGGGCGGTCGGGCCGCAGGAACCCATCGTGGCCATTCACGTTGGCAGCCCGCACCGAAAAGAGGCCTTCCAAGCCTGCGAGTGGCTGATCGACGAACTCAAGAAGCAAGCACCCATATGGAAGAAAGAGGTCACCACGCTCGGGGAGACCTGGAAAGAGGGGTTGGGATGAGCGAGAAGTCCATCGAAGGGATCGTGAACATCGGACAGAAACCGGTCGTCGAGCGTCGAGCCACGGCCCGAGGGCGCGTCGTGCTCAGGGAAGCCACGAAAGCCGCCATCACTGCAGGCGCCATCAAGAAAGGCGACGTGCTTGAGGCCTCCACCATCGCTGCCGTGCAGGCGGTCAAAGAGACCCCACGCATCGTTCCCCACTGCCACCCCATCCCGCTCGAGGGGACCACCGTTGATTGGACGTGGGAAGGGGCAAGCCTGTGGTGCACGGTGACCGTCAGTGCCCATTACAAAACCGGCATTGAGATGGAAGCGTTGACCGGTGTCGCCGCAGGGCTGTTGTGCGCTTTTGACATGGTCAAATCGCTTGAAAAAGACGACCAAGGCCAGTACCCCGTGGCCCGAATCTCCGACCTTGAAGTGGTCGAGAAATTCAAGCAAAATTGAACCGCTGACTTGATGGCGTTCCCGCGATTCCATTCCACCATGGGCATCATTGGAGACCTTGCACATCACTTCGTTGAAGCGGTTGACCAAGCAGCCATCGCCTCCGCAGCCTGGCGTGGTAAGGGCGACAAAAACGCCGCCGATGACGCAGCGGTTGAGGCGATGCGGCGGACCTTTGACGCCGTCCCCTTCGACGGGCGCGTCGCCATTGGAGAGGGTGAGCGGGACGATGCACCCATGCTCTACATCGGCGAGGAGCTCGGTTCCATGGTGGGTCAAACCGGTGCTCCCCAAATCGACATCGCCGTCGACCCGCTGGAGTGCACGAACAACTGCGCTGACAACCTGCCCAACTCCATTGCGGTGCTGGCCGCTGCGCCGCGTGGCACCCTGCTTCACGCCCCCGACTGCTACATGGACAAGCTGGCGGCTGGACCCCTGTTGGCCGATCACGTCGCCCTCGATGGCGGCGTGGCGTACAACATCGAACAGGCGATGCACGTGCTCGACTGTCAGGCAGCTGATGTTCGCATCGTGGCCTTGGACCGAGACCGCCATGCAGACCTGTTCAAGGAGATTCGAGCGACGGGCGCACAACTGCACCTGCTGAGCGACGGGGACGTCTCAGGCGCTCTCTGGGCCGCCAAAGACGACGGTCCGTACGACATGCTCATGGGCATCGGGGCGGCCCCGGAGGGCGTCATTTCCGCCACGGCCATTCGAGGCGTCGGCGGGGTCTTTGAGGGACGTCTGGTGTTTCGTTCACCGGAAGAAGAGGCCCGGGCAGGAACGATGGTCGGAGACGACCTGACACGCCTCTGGAAGGCGACCGACCTCTGCCAGAGCGAAGATGCAGTCTTTGCGGCGTCGGGCGTTTGTGACGGCTACTTGCCGGGCGTCAAGCTCGACGCCACGTCCACCACGACGTACAGCGAACTCATCGATGTCGCCAACCGTCAGGTCGTGCGTCGTGAGCAACAGCGGCCCCTTTGAATCAACGAGGCGAAACCATGGCCCAGCAACTCCGAATCGATGTTCGGCTTCCTCAAGGCCACTGGGCGGGCGACGTGACAAGGCAGCACCCTTCGGCAACCCTCCGCATCGAACAGCACATGCCGCTGAGCAAGGGGCGGGGGACGGCCCGGTGCTGGAGCAACGAAACCATCCATGAAACCGTCCGGCGTCACGAGGGTATCGACGTGTGCACCGACCCCGAAGACGGCCGGTTTTCGGTCAACATTTCAGCGGGAGGTGGTGGGTTCCTGCGCCCGCTCGTCGACCTCGGTGTGGTACCACGGACGCCCTTTGAAGTCAGGGACGGTTGGGTGGAATGGACGGTCGAGGGCAACCGAGACACCATGCGGGCGCTTATCAACCGATTTCGGAGCGATGAGATCCCGCACCGACTCCTCTCCACTCGAAGCACAGGCGCACGGTTGCTAACGCCCCGTCAGCGAGAGGTGTTTGAGGTGGCCTCAAGGGAGGGCTACTGGGACGTGCCTCGTCGCATCAACCTGACCGAACTCGCCGGGTTACTCAACGTGGCAAAATCGACCCTCTCCAACCAGCTCCAACGCATCGAGTCGGCGGTGTTTCACGCCTTCACCGAGGAGATTCGCCGGCAAAGCGACTAACATGTTCGTGCGAACATGTTCGTAAAGGGTATAAGGAGGTCCCCGACCACCATGTAGCATGGATAACCTTCCGAAGACCTGGGACGACTGGATTGAGAACTTCAAAGCCTGGCAAGACAACGTCGGCTACGACCGCGAGTGGATGGGCGACTTCGACCTCTCCATCCAGTTTGACTGGGAGCGAGCGGGCGACGTCATCGAGTTCGGCGACTACGCCGGTCGAGCCAAGTGGGAGCGCTCCCTCCAAGTGCCCCACCAGAGCATGCGAGACGCCCTCGTCAGCATGATCACCGTTCAGGGCGACACCGAGTTTGCCTCCGTCGAGCAGCAGCGCCACCTCCTTGCCACCGCACCCACCGACTACGACCGTTACGCAGCGGCCCGCATCATGGCCGAAGAACAGCGCCACGGCTGGCAAATGGCCTACCTCCTCATGACCTACTTCGGCCAGCAAGGACGACGTGAGGCACAGAAGCTGCTTGAGCGAAACGCCCAGGACGGCGACCGACTGCTGGGTGCGTTCAACCGCCCCATGCCTCACTGGCTGGATTTCTTCTGCTACACCATGTTTGTCGACCGAGACGGCAAGTTCCAACTCGGCATGTTGTCGACGTCAGCGTTCAAGCCCTTGGCCGCCAGCATGGGCCCCATGCTCAAGGAGGAATCCTTCCACCTGGGCACCGGCTCCAACGGCCTTCGCCGCATCATCAAGGCCGGCGTGATCCCCCTTGACATGCTGCAGCGCTACATCAACAAGTGGGTGTCCACCGCTCACGACTTGTTTGGTGTCGACGAGTCCTCTTCCGCACACTGGGCCTACGTTTGGGGCATCAAGGGACGCTGGGACGAGCGCAAGAAACTCGAAGCCGACGTCGAGGTTTCGAAAGAAAACCTCAACGAAGAAGCACGGCAGCACTACCATGAGGAAATCGTGGGTGAGGTGAGGAAGCTCTGCGGCTACCTCCCCGAAGGTGCAGCCGACCTCTACGTACCTCACGAGAACTTCCACCGTGAAATTGGCCACTTCAAGCGCCAGCGCTACACCGTGGAAGGCACCCTCTTCGAAGGCACCGACGACGAATGGGACGCCTACATGGCCGCTCACTTGCCCACTGCGCAGGACGAAGAGGACCTCAAGGAACTCTTCAAGCAACAATGGGTCGCTGAGAAGCCCATGACCGCTCGCCAAATCGCCTCCGGCATTGGCGCCAGTGCTTGAAGGTCGGAGTGATCACCGATGATTCCCGTCGCCCTCTACGGCGTCGACGCCGAGATGTGTGAACGCTTCTTCGAAGACCTTCCTGGCCTCGTCACGGACGCCTACGAAGACCGCTCGTACATCGAGTCACTGTACGCCGTCCAAGCCGAGCACTCGATCGAACACATCAGCATCGCCGACCAGTGGGCTGAGCGAACACCCTTCGCTTGGCCCGAGGACATCGTGAACGAGGTCGAGATGGTGTTGCGAACGACGAACTACCCCGACGTCTCGCTGCTCGAGCACTTGATGACCCTTGACGGGGTCGATGCCCAGCGAATCTCGGAATGGATGCACTTCTCGACCAACCTCTTCCCCATCTACTCTGAAAAAGCGTGCCAAACGCTTCAGCGAATGGGCCTCGACACACCCTACAAACCCGACGACATCGCCAGCTACGGTCTCTACGTGAACAGGATTGAAGGTCTCAAACTCCACGCCCCAGCCGCAGGACTTCCGGAAATCGGCCTCCCCCGAACCCGGATGCTGCAGTTGGGCTTGGAGCGATTTGAATGAACAACGCCACCGTTCACGCAAAGTTGGTCGTCGTCGCCGCGATATGGGGGCTGGGCTGGCCCGCCGGTCGCGTGGTCGCTACCGAACTGCCGCCCATCGGTGCGGCGTGGATTCGCTACGTTATCGTCGTCCTGATGTTCCTCGCCTACCTCAAATGGTCGGACCAGTGGGTGTTACCATCAGCATCACAATGGAAGCAAGTGGCGCTCATCGGCTTGTTTTCGACGTTCATGTACCAGGTCCTGTTCATGTACGGTATGGGTTTCACCGCCGCCGGTGATGCTTCGCTGATGATCACCCTCAACCCGCTGTTCACCGCGTTCCTTGCCGTCCTGTTCCTGAAAGAACGGATGACCTGGCGTCTGCTGGGAGGCCTGATGTTAGCGTTGGCCGGCGTAGCCGTTTTGTTCCTCGCATCGCCCAACACCGACATACCAACCATGGACCGATGGATTGGTAACACGTTCATCGCAGGCTCCGCCCTTGCGTGGGCCGCCTCCACCATCGTCATGAAGCGTGTCATGACCCAAACCCCCGAGGATGCTCGTGAGCCCTTGAGCCCGCTTCACCTGACGGTGTGGTCTTCCGTGGTTGGGCTGCTCATCCTAACGCCGTGGGCGAGCATCGAAGCCCAGAATGCTACGTGGAACGCACCCAGTCTTGAGGCGTGGATTGGCATCGTGTTCTTGGCCGTGTTCTCCACCGTCGTGGCTTACGTTTGGTTCGCTGACGGTATCCGGACGATCGGTGCTGGACCGGCGGCGTTCTACGTCTACCTCGTTCCCCCCTTTGGCATTCTTGGCGGCCAACGGTTGTTGGATGAAACCCCGGGGGCATCCCTTGCGGTCGCGTTTGCCCTGATCGTGGGTGGGGTGCTTCTCGCTCAATCCAAACAAACCGTATCCGAGCAAGCATCATGAAGGTCCTTGCCCTGCCACGACCATGACCCTTCGTTGCGTGGCCGTCGTTGGTGCTGGAACGATGGGGGCCGGCATCGCCCAAGTCTGTGCCCAAGCCGGCTGGAAAACCAACCTCTACGACGCGTTTCCTGAAGGGTTGGAGCGCGGCATGGAGCGCATCGCTGCGTTTTGGGAAAAGGGCATCGCCAGAGGAAAAACCACGCCCGACCAACGCGAAGCGTGGGCGGCCAACCTGACCGCTGTTGACGACCTTGCACGAGCGGTCGGTGAAGCCGACCTCATCATCGAAGCCGTCCCGGAACTCCCGGAGTTGAAGCACAGCCTTTTCGCCAAGTTGGACGAACTTGCGCCCCCCCACGCTGTTCTCGGTACCAACACGTCCTCCCTTTCCATCGCCGACATTGCGGGGGCGACGTCGAAACCCGAGCGAGTGATTGGGATGCATTTTTTCAACCCTGTTCCCATCATGAAACTGCTTGAACTGGTGCGCCACGACCGAACGTCCGACGCCACGGTGGCCATCGCCGAGGCAGCGGGGGAGGCGATGGGCAAGACCACCATTCTCGTGAAGGACGTCCCCGGATTTGCAACCAGTCGTCTGGGCGTGGTGCTCGGCAACGAAGCCATCCGCATGTTGGCCGACGGCGTGGCCAGCGCCAAGGACATCGACACCGCCATGGTGTTGGGGTACAAGCATCCGATGGGACCGTTGGCGCTCACGGACCTGGTCGGACTCGACGTCCGAAGGGACATCCTGCTGAACCTTCAGCGCTCGTTCAATGACGACAGTTATGCCCCTCATCCGCTGCTTGAACGCCTGGTGGCCGAGGGACGACTTGGCAAAAAAACAGGAAAAGGTATCTACGACTGGTCAACCGGACAAGCCGAGGAAACCGAGCTTGACTGAGGCAGGTCGACCCCGCTGGTTTAATGGGGAACGCTGGTTGGTGACTTGACATGGACGACACCAACCTCACGCCCTGGGGCGCCGTGATGAGCGCAGCGAAGGACGATGCTGACGAGCCCGACACGCCCGCCGCCTCAGCGGAGGAGATTGCAGGACCCAGCCCCGTGCTCGAACAGCAAATCACGCCAGAGATGGTGGCAGGCGGGTATCAATTGGGAGCAGGCAGCCAGCAAATCACGGTCGGTGGCGAGGGGAAAGGACCCAAAGTTCCGATGATCATCGCCGCCGTTCTTGTCGTCGTCGGCCTCATCGGCTTTGCGGTGGGCGCCGTGGTGGGCGGTTCCATCGAGGACACGTTCAACCGCCTCTCAACGGTCGACTACACGAACCAGATCGGGACGAGCGGCGAAATCACCTACAAGGATGCCGACGGCGCTGGGGAGGAAGGATGGTACCTCCTCATTCCGGGAGACCCCAAAGCCGATGAAAACGACAACGGCATTATCGACGCATGTGAGGGAATCAACTTCACGTTCACCGATGCTGACGGGGACGATGCCAGCGAACGCATCGCAAGGGTTTCCTGTTCAACCGACATTTTCGATGGCGATTCCAACGCCAACGAGCCGTACTTTGACATCACCGACCACGTGATCGTTGCCCGTGTCTGCTACACCATCGCCGACGACACGGGCGAACGGGAGCACCGGTGCGCCGAAGGTGAGTCGTTCACGGTCGCCAACGACGCTGGCGTCAACATGTCCGTGGTGGACTTGGATGCGATGTACATCGAAACAGGATTTGTTGAGGAATTGCTCACCAAGGGTGCGGTTTCGGTCGTAGCGTTTGGTGCTGGATGCTGTTCGGCCTGCGGCGGCCTGATCGCACTGGTGGTGGGGCTGACGCGGTTGGGTGGAGGCAAACCATCCCAACAGGTTCAATTCCAAATCCAATGAATCAGTTGAACGAAGGCGGGCGTTTCTCGAGGAAAGCAGCCACGCCTTCTCGAAAGGCTTCGGTTGTTCCTGCTGCCTCGATGAGGGTGCGCTCGTGGTCGAGATGCGTGGCAAAATCGTTGTCGGTTTGAACGTGGAGCAGGTGTTTGGTGGCCTCTTTGGTGTGCGGTCCCCATGAAGACCACATCTTGGCCAGCCCCATGGCCGTTTCGAGCAGGGAGGCCGGGTCAACCAGCACGTCAATGGCGCCGAATTGATGGGCTTCCTCCCCGGACCAGATTTCGTTGCCCATGAAGAAGCGACGGGCGCGTTGTTCACCCACGAGACGAGGCAACAGCCACGTGGTTCCTCCGTCGGGTGAGAGGCCCATGCCCGCATAGGATGCTGCCATTCGAGCGTCAGGGGTGCCGACGCGAGCATCGCAGGCCAACGCCAACCCAAGACCACCGCCGGCGGAAACGCCGTTAAGGGCGGCCACGACGATGGTCGAGGAGGTGCGAATTCGCATCAGCAAGGGGTGCAACACGCCCGTAAGGTTGCGAATCAGCTCTGGAGCGGTGTTGCTATCAATGGCTTCCTGGAAGGCGTTGATGTCGGCACCGGCAGAAAAGAAACGCCCGTCTCCCGTCAACACCATGGCGGTGGTTGCGGGGTCTTTGAGCCCCGCATCGATGGCGTCGGCGATGGTGGGCAAGAAGGCCATGGAGAAGGACTGGGTGGAAGCCTGTCCGGCCATTTTGATCACGCGAAGGTGGCCGTGCTGTTCTACTTCAATCGCCATCGAACTCCCTCACAACTTGACGTTCACGTTCTTGACCTTCGTGTAGAAGCGAAGCGCATCCTGGCTTTGCTCAACGCCGATGCCGGAATGCTTCCAACCGGTGAACGCCGTCTGGGGGAAGGTGATGGGGTATTCGTTGATGGACACCATGCCGCACTCGAGGTCTCGAGCAAAGCGGTGGGCGCGGCCCAAGTGGTTGGTCCACACACCGTTGAGCAAACCAAAGGGCGTGTCGTTGGCCAGTTCAAGGGCCTCCTCATCGGTGGAAAACGAGGTGACGGACAGCACGGGTCCGAAGAGTTCGTCTTGGAACAGCAAGTGTGAACGGTCCACGCCAGTGACCACCGTCGCTTCCATGAAGGCCCCGTCTCGGTCAAGTGCCTGACCACCGAGCACCAATTCACCGCCTTCTTTCAAACCGGCTTCGAGTTTCTCAAGCACTTCGGCGCGATGGCGCTCGTGGACGAGGCTGCCCATTCGAACACCCTCCTCCATGCCCGGACCGACCGGCCACTTTGCAACTTCAGTGCAGACGGCCTCAACGAGTTCGTCATGAACGTCTTCGTGCACCAGCAGTCGAGAACCGGCCCAGCACATCTGGCCGGCGTTCATGAAAATCCCGAAACAAATGGCCTTGGCGGCGTACCGGAGGTTGGCGTCAGGGAACACGATGTTGGCCCCTTTACCACCCAGTTCTAGGGTGACGGGGGTCAGCTGCTCGCTGGCCTTTGCCATCACCGCTCGGCCCGTGGGCACGCCACCGGTGAGCACGATGCCGTCCACGCCAGCATGCCCTGCCAGGGCATCGCCTGCGAGCGCACCCGAGCCGGTCAAGACCTGAAGAACGCCAGAGGGAAGACCCGTGTCCGCCTCGTCCATGGCCTTGGCCCATGCCAGCAACGACAGCGGGGTCCACGACGCCGGCTTTGCGATCACCGTGCATCCGGCCGCCAGAGCCGGTGCAATGGATCGAAGAGCGAGTTGGAGCGGGAAATTCCACGGCACGATGTGGGCCGTGACGCCGAGGGGCTGGCGGAGGGTGTAATTCAGCCGGGCACCGGGAACCGGAATCGTGCTTCCCTCGATCTTGTCGGTCAGGCCAGCAAAGTATTCCAGCGTCCAAGCACCGTAGCGAATTTCAGACAGCGCTTCACGGAAGGTTTTGCCGTTGTTGGAGGATTCGACGACGGCCAGTTCCTTGGCTTTCGCATAGGTCGCCGCCGCCATTTTATTGAGAATTCGCCCGCGCTGAGCGGGGTCCATGGTCTTCCAGTCGGCTGCATTGAGGGCCTCTCGAGACGCAGCGACGCAGCGGTCAACATCACCAACGGTCGCTTTTGGGACGGTCGCCATGACCTCACCCGTTGCCGGGTTCAAGACCTCGCTGGTTTCGTTGTTTTCCGCTGAGCACCACGCACCCGCAATCCACATCTGTTCATCGGCCATGAATCTTCCAAGCCCACACGATTCAAAGGGCCATCGGTGGGTTTCCTCGGCCTCCAAAGCCTCGCCGTGCACGGGGGAATGCGACAGAAGCCTCATGTGCTCGTCTCGGCCCCTCAGCGCCATGGCCCAACGGGTGGGAATGGCGCAGCAAACCGCGCAAACCCTCTCTGCTCGGCCGCCAAGGCTGCTCATGATCGCCGGTGCAACCGGTGTGGGCAAATCGACGGCGGCCGTCGGTGTTGCCAGCCGAGCCGGATTCACACGGGTCATGTCCACGGATGCCATCCGAGAAATCATGCGAGCCACGGATGAAAGCCAGCAGCACGAGGCCCTCCACCGCTCGTCGTTTTCCCGCGGGACCAGCGGAGAGCCCGTTCTCGACTGGAACGAGACGTGCCTCGCCGTTGAGGCGGGCATCGCCGCCACCGTTGAACGCGCCAGAAGGGAGGGCATCGATTTGCTGCTCGAAGGGGTGCACATCGTTCCAAGCGCACGTCTGCTCAAGGCGTGGGAAGACGCCGGTGGTGTAGCCTTGGGCGTCGTGATGGTGGTGGACGAAGACCGAGCCCACCAAGCCATGTTGAAGTCAAGGGATGCGCATTCCTACCGCAGGTCCGACCGCTATTTGGCCAATTTTTCACGGATTCGAGCCATTCAAGAAGGGTTCATCGAACGCGCCAAGATCGCCAACTGGCCCGTGGTGGACCCCACTCGCGTTGACAACGACGTGGAACGCATCTTCACCCTGCTCAATCGAGCGATTGACGCCCATCACGAAGATTGAACCGTCAGCGTGAATGAGACGTCGTAGTTCAGCATGGCTTCGCCGTCGGACACGCCCAACTCTGCGTTCACTTGGAGGGTGCTGCTGTCGATTTCGCTGACGACCATGTTGGTCAGTTTGATCTCAACGCCACGCAATTCGCCGTGGTGAAGGAGGTCGTCATGGACGGTTTCAAACCCGAGTTCGGCTGCTTCGAGGGGCGCCAATCCACCGTCCATCCACAATTCCATGCGAGCCTGCGTGAGGGGTTGAATCGTTTCCAACACCTGCTCGGTCGTGTCGATGACATCGTCCGACGCTGCTTCGTGCGGCAACGTCAGGCCGGCCACTTTGACGCCAAAAATAGCCATCGAAAGCAGGGACATGAGCAGGACAACACCCGTGGCCAGCAACATTTGGCCCGCCTGGGATTCTCGCAAGTCGGTGGAGCGCATCAGGCACCACCTCCACGGGCCCACACGTCCAACGTGACCGTCCACGCGTACGGTCCGATGACCACGAGATGGTGAACCGCCACCGTGCCACCCGAAGGCGTTCCTACGGTGCCGTGCGGGGTCGCAACGGAACCGTCCTTGGCCAGCCAACAATTGGCCTCCTTGCCCGCCGCCACGGCCGACTGGAGAAGTGTGCATGCTTCCTCACGCTCGTCCGCGGCCAGCAATTCTTCCAGCCGACTGTCGCCTTCGATTTCTGCCTCCAGCCCCAGGCCGTACCGGATGGCATCATCGGCCGCCATCTCGAGGGAGGAATCGAGCGCCACTGAAGCGGAATCCGGCACGTGGACTCGAATCAAAAACGTGGCCGACATGAAGAACAGCCAGAAGAGCGTGAGCATTTCCAGAATGTGAATCTGGGCCTCTTCGTCGTGACGCACGTCGTCAACCTCCGAAATAGAGCGGGGATGGAACGAAGGTTCCCGAAGAGGGGTTCAGGCCCGGCACTTCGGTGATGCCGATGAGGTCGGGTGAAAACGCAACGAGGTTGAACACCACGAGCGCCACGACGATCATCATCCCTGAATGCTTGAAGCCCGTGGAGAAGCGACCCGTCGACATCAACCCCGCCATGGAGCCGTTGCCAAGCGCCTGCATGGTCACGCCATAGTAGAAAATCGTCAGGAAGAACAGCGGGTCGATGTTGCGAATCGTCATGTTCCCGATGGTTTGACCGCCGCTGTCGCCGCCGTCCTCACCACCGGAGTTCGAACCGGCAATGGCGGGAATAAACACCTTGGCCAACACGACGATCACGCCGAGGAAAACGAAGTACGACGTCCAAATGACCGCAATGTACGACCCAATGGCTCGCCGTCGTTCGCCCTCGAGGAATTTCAGTTCCCGGGAATCGTTGGCTGCGGTGACGAGAATGTCGGAAATTTTCCCGCCTGCTCGGTCGGCCTCGGCGATCAGCGTGATGGCACGACGCACGAGCGGCGTGCCAACCCGTTCGGCAAACTGGCCGATGACGTCGGAGAACTTGACACCCCAACTGAGCTGGTCGGACATTTTCTTGACCTCGTCGTTCAAGGCACCGTATTCAGAGGTCGCCAGGGTTTGCACGGCCACCGTCATGGAAAGACCACCCTTCCAGTACTCAGCAAGGTCTCGAAGGAAATCGGGGAACTTCTCCTCAACCTCGTTCTTCTCCTTCTCAACACGTTCCCAGTAGTAGGAAGCAGGGAAGATAAAGAAAAAGAAAGTCAAACCAAAGAAGTTGAGGAAAATCGTGGGGTGAACCTTGAGCGGCCCCACCTCCCAGGCAGGCCCCAACCACAGCGATTTGTTGTTCATGTTGGTGGGAATGCCGTCTTGGTAGTGGACGGTCATGTCGAACGTGACGGTCTGCAAAAACTGCCCTTCTTGGGTGGTCATGAAGACCATCTCGTAGCGGGTGTCGGGAGGAATGGTTTCGATGAAGAGTTGCTCTTCACCGCTGTTGGCCGTCCGGTTTTTGGCCCACTGCTGATCGCCGTCCGATGAACGAATCGCAACGATGTAATTGTAGTCAGAAGAGGCTTCTACGGTGTAATTCAGCCAGAGCGGTTGGAACACGGCCGAGCCGCCCGTGGCGGATGCCGGGACACCCGGTACGTCGAAATTTTTCCCGCGTTTGGTGACCATCGTCCACTCCTCGTCCTCCCACGTGATGCGGTCGGGTCTGTCTTGGAGAATGGAACAGGTTTGGTTGGCGGTGTAGGTTGGCTTCTGGTTGGTCTGGAAGTATTCGCCGGTCGGATTGCCCAGTTCGTCCTGAGCGGTGGCTCCGCAGTAGAGGTTGGTGAACATCGGCTCACCGTTGGCAGTGGGGACAAAGCCGGAGTTTGAAATCCAAAACAGACCGCTGCCCAACCCGAGAATGATGGAAAAGAACAGGATGACGTAGAGTTTCGTCATCGTGGTGTCGTCCTTGGGCAAGTCAAGGTTGACCACAATCTTGTCCTTCTTTCGTGCCACCGAGTCTCACCCCCTCACATTTCTTGCTCCTTGCTGCTGGTCCAAACCAAAACGGCATAGGCGATGTGAATCATCGGAATGAAGCCCAACACGATGCCGTACAGCATGCCCTCGCTCATTTGTGCGCCCGAACCCGACACCCAGAACATGATGACGAGCATCACGATGAGGAAAAGCGGCATGGCAACGGCGACCACGATGTAGGACTCGGCCAGCAGAGCGATGGACTCGAGAAACTGCCCGAGGCGAGTGCGGTTTTCACGCATGTAGTGCTCGGCACGGTTCAAGAAGTACAGTTTGAGTTGGCCACCGGCCGTGAGGGTCCCGACCATGCCCTGGAAAAATTCCGTCAGCCAAACAGAGGCCGCCCGGTCGACGCTCATCTTCATCGCCGTGATGAGGTCGTAGCCCAGGAGAGTGATGTCGCGGTAGATCATCGCCGCGTCGTCGGCCACGTCGCCGTAGATGTCCTTGTTCATGGCGAGGGACCTGAAAATTTTGGCCGGTGTGGCGTTGGCAGCCGACATCGCAGCGGTGTAGGAGGCGGCGTAAGGCAGGTACTTTTCGATCATGTCGCCTCGGCGCTTGGCCTCACGGGCAGCCCCGCCCTTGTTGTACACGAAGGCCGCATAGGGGACGATGAGCCCTCCAAGAGCAACGATGATGACTTTCAAGACCGGTGGGAAGACTTGAAGCGCATATTCAGGGCAACCGTTCCCGGGTTGCGTGGGGTCGACGAGGTCGGGGTTCCAATATTCCCATTCGAAACACGGGTTGAGGCTCGCGGAGTCTTGGATGCTCTCGTAGAAGGCGATGACGCCGATGTCGGGGATGAAGAAGACAGCTACAAACGCCCAAGACATCAGGGTGATGGCGATGGAGGTGACGATGACGGTGGAGAGGTACACCTCTGGCATCATGCCCATGGAGCCCTTGACGAGGTTGGCCGACAAGTCCTTGTCACGGCGCGCACGCTTTTTCACGAACGGCCCGAGGAGCCGATTGCAGATGCGTTGCCATGCCGTGAGGTCCATGTTATCGACTCCTGTAGTGCCGCCTCACTTCAACCCGTCCACGCGAGCGAGGATTTCGTTGGGTCGAACGTAGTACTCGGTGACGATTTGCGACACTTGGTCGGCCTTTCGAATGTCATTGAGCACCATCCACTCGAGGATACGCTTTCGGGTGCGCAGTTCACGACGCATCTCTTCCTGGCTGTAGTTGATTTTAACCATGATTTTCTCAAGCACGTAGGACTTGCCGCTGAAGATGAAATCGTCGTTGGTCACGTCCCAGCGGAACACTTCGTTGGTGATGACCTCCATGGAGTTCGGATCGATACCGACGATTTCCACCACCTGCTTTGTGCGTCGGACACGGCGTCCGTTGATACGGGTCTGGATCTGAATCGAACAGGCCTCGAGTGCAGGCAGAAGGACACGCGGGATGTCGATCGGTTTGTTCTCCAGCCGGTGAACGAGGGAAGGCACGGAGTCAGCGTGAACCGTTGAGTAGGCGCAGTGCCCCGTGGCCATGGCTTGGAACAACACGTACGCTTCCGCACCACGAATCTCACCCACAATGATGTATTCGGGCCGTTCACGTAACGCTGCCTTGAGCAATTCGAACTCACCGATGACACCTTCATCGCTTTCACCACCGAACCCTTGCCGGGTCAAACCTGGCACCCAGTTGGGTTGCGGGATGTTGACTTCACGGGTGGACTCGATGGAGACGATCTTCATTTGCCACGGGATGAAGATGCACATGGCGTTGAGCGTCGTGGTCTTTCCGGAAGCCGTACCGCCGACGAACAGCATCGGCACTTCGTTCTGGAAGGCGATCCAAAGGTAAGCGACCATCAGGGAGGACATGGTCCGGAAGGCCACGATGTCGGCCGGCGAGAACGGGTCGTCCTTGAACCGTCGGATACAGAACGCCGACCCACGGGTCGAGATCTCGTGCCCGAGTTTCATGACGATACGGGAACCGTCCATCAAAGTGGCGTCCAGCAAAGGCTCAGCCACCGAAATGTGCTTTCCACAACGCTGGGCGAGTTTGATGACGTACGATTCCAGTTCCTCATCGGTTTCCCAAACACAGGTCGTCTCCACGGACTCAAATTTACGGTGATAGGCAAAGATAGGGACGTTGGTGCCGTCAAGCGAAATGTCCTCAACGTTCACGTCGTTCATCAGGACGTCCATCTTGCCGTAGCCGATGAGATCTCGACGGAGGTAGTAGAACAGCTTCGACTTGGATTTCTTGTTGATTTTCATGCTGTAGGATTTGATGACCTTGTCCATGGCCGTGCGGACGTAGGCCTCGGGATTGGAATCGATTTCCTCAATGTTGGCGGTCAGCGACCGAATGAAAATGTCCATGATTTCGTCCCGTTGCTCCTGTTCTTTCTTCGTCAACGGAGGCTCAATGATCTGGTAGATGATGTTGAGCGTCTGCTTGTCACGGACGATGCGAGCAAAGGCATGAGGCGGCATGACCGGGTACTTGTCCAACTCGTCGTACTGTTGTCGTTGCCGGGCTCGCTGTCGTCCACCGCCACCGCGTTTTTTTCTTGCCATGGTCACCAACCCCCGCGATTGCAGTTTGCTACAACATCTCCCCGACTATAACACTTGGGTGGAATTCAGCCGCAAACCGCCCTGCTGTGGCGCGTTTCACGGACCCGACCAACGCCGATTAAGTCGCCAGAACGGTGGCCATCCAAGCCTGGCATCGGTCGTGAAATTCCTGCAGTTCCACGTCGTTGTGGAGTTGGTCTGCGGCGGCCTCAATGAGGACCTCGAGGCCCCAACCTCGCTCGCGCTGGTTTCGCGCCTCGAAGGCGGCCCGGTCGCCGTCCTCTGAACGCCCACGGCTCAGGGTTCGCTGAAACCGGAGTTCGGCGTCGGCGATGATGGCCACCGTTCGGTAGGCGTCGCCCCAACGAGTCGCAAACACGGCGTCTTCGGCCGTGCCGCGCAGGCCTTCAATGAGCACCAACGGGTGGTCGGCGAGCAGTTCGTCCACGCGGTCGCACAGGCGCACGGCCAAGACGTCCTCGCCGTGTGCAGCACGCAACGCGGCGGCGACCTCGCCGAAAACGTGGGGTGCTTCCTCCATGCCCAAGCGACGAACTTCAGTGCGAATCATGTCGCCCATGGAGACGATGGGGACGCCCGCGTCGGACAGCACGGCAGCGAATTCGCCCTTTCCCGAGCCCGGCATGCCGCACACCGCCACGACCTGACCCATGGTTGCTGGCCGGCGCTTACCGCCCAAGAACCTACCTCCCGTTGGGGGCAAGAGGTTCAGTTTGAGAACTCCGAACGCCCCCAGCGGGTGTCCATCAATTTCCACAACAGCGCCGAGGCGAGAATCAAGCCCACGGAGATGGCGATCATGCCCATGTAGCCCTGTTGCACCATCGTTTCGTCGTACATTTGGGCCGTGGCGGCCAACCCGTCCTGGCTGGCTCGCTCCCACCAATTTCCGTACAAGCTCACGTCTCCTTGGGTGAACGAGAGAAGGAACAGACCCAGAAGCGGGAGCACGGTGCCGATCCAAAACCAGACCATGATGGATGCGTCAAAGATGGCTTTGTTGGGTCGCAGGCCCATCAAAAAGGCGGTCAGGGCGACGATGTAAACCGAATTGGCAAACATGACGATGATGCTCGTGGGAAGGGAGGCCCACTCGTCGAGTCGCCACGCCATCAGCACGATGAAAATCAGCGAAATCCACGACGTGGCGAGGAAATAAACCACGACTTTCGCCCGAATCAAATCAGGAACTTTCAACGGCAAGCCGTTCATGAAATCGGGCGAATCGAGGATGGTCAACCACGAGTAGAAGTTGAACCCGAAGAACCCGAGGAACGGCGCGTAGGACAGCAAGTTGATTGGAATGGGGGCCTCTGCGAAGTCGACCAACCACGCCATGCCGAGCAACACGAGCAGCGGGATGGCGTAGGAAACGGTCATCTTCTTGATCGCCCCTGAACGGAACAGGTCAACGAATTCCTTGGCGACGATGAGGCGGATATGACCTCGTCCAAGGAAGCCAAGGCGAGCGTAGGTGGGCGCCAACAGGTCGCCGCGTTCCACCACGCTCACGTCAAAATCATCGAGAATGAGCAGGGACGCCACCATCCCGATGGCCAGCGAGAGCAGCAAACCCAGCACGATGGCGAGACCGCTCTGGCTGGATTGAGCCGCCAAGCCCCACAGCAGAAGGTCGGCGGGCAACACCCCAACACCAACGCCGATACCGACGGCGACGATGGCCACCGGACCGACCACCGTGAAGGGGCGGCCGCGCAGCCACAACGACGAGGCGAGGAAAGACAGCGCCAGACCTTGACCCAGCGTGGTGGCCATGGCCAGCCACGTCCAAGGCAGGGAGGTCCAGAGCAGCGGTGTGCGAATGCCGGCAAACCCGTCCATCAGGATGCCAAGGGCCATACCGGCAATGATGGGCGTCAAGATGAGGAGCACGTAGAACAACAAATCTTTGACGAAATAGGCGAAATGCGCCATGGAATTGGGCAGCGGTTGGAGAGCAGGCGCGGCGAGCAGGAAATTCTTGGTGCCCGTTCGACGGACGATGGCGTCCCGACCCATGAAGGCGAACGTGCCCATCCCCAGCGAAAACATGAACATCGGCAGATGGAGCGCAAACCGTAGTTCCTGCCAGGTGAAGGTCTTCGAATCAATGTCCGAAGTTTGGGCCGTGGAGTCGCCCACCAGGAACTGAAGGCCGATGGTGGAGATGGCCGTCACGAGCGTTAACAACAGCGGAAAAAGCACCATTTGCCGCTTTTTTGCAAACTCGACGCTTTTGCGGCCCTCCTCAAGAAACATCACCCGGAAGGTGGCCGAAAACGACGACCAACCACGAAGCGGTTCGTTCAACGTGACCCCGTGGGAAGAGGTTCCCAGCGACCCGGCTTCGCTGAAATCTTCGTCCGTCCAAGGACGCGATTCAACGAAGGTCCCCGCCACGATCATTCCTCCGAATCGTCCGTGACCCCTTCGTCGCTCAAACGCTCAACGTCTTCGATGGAACGCCCCACCAAGCGGATGAACACGTCCTCCAAAGTTTCGTCCTCGGATTGCTTGAGCCCCTTGACGGTTCCTGCGGCGAGCACCTTGCCGTCGTTGATGATGGCCATCCGATTGCACATCCGTTCGGCCATTTCAAGAACGTGCGAGCACAGGAAAATCGTGCCCCCATCGGCCACGTGGTCCAGCAGCCATTCCCTGCATTTTCGCTGATAAATCGGGTCGAGGTTGGCAAAGGGTTCGTCCAGGAAAAGCAGTTTGGGCTTGTGGATGAACGCGCTGGCCAGCATGACCTTTTGGCGTTGGCCTTTGGACAGGTCCTTGCACATCGTGTCCCGTTTATCTTGAAGACCGAACCACGCCAACCAGTGCTCGACCTTGGCCTTCATGTCCTCCACACCGCGCAGGCGAGCAACGAATTCGAGGAATTCAGCCGGCGTGAGGAAGGAAGGTGGAGATTCTGATTCGGGCACGATGCCGATGTTGGCCTTGACCTTTTGCGGGTCGTTGACGGCGTCGACGCCCAGCACTTCAATGCGACCTTTGCTCGGTCGGAGTTGACCGGTCAGGAGCTTGATGAACGTTGATTTCCCTGCACCGTTGGGCCCAAACACGCCAAAAAATTCACCGGCGTGGACCTCGACGTTCAACGGGTGAAGCGCGATGAAGTCGCCGTATTTTTTCGCCATGTCCACGGCGCTGACCATCGGTTCTTTGCCCCCAGCCATACATCGTTGATTTCGTTTTGAATTATCATACCTTGGTTGTGCCTCATTGAACCCCGGCGATGACATCAAGAAGCGGGGGTCCGTCAGTGGAGACATGAACCCCCCGCAGAGCGACGTCATGAAGGTGGAACTCCATCCCATCAGCGAGGAACATGACCTCGGATTCATCGCCAGCATGACGATTGACCGACCCGACAAACTCAACGCGTTGAACGCTGACGTCCTGGCGTCGCTTCACGCGGTTTGCGAATGGATGGAAGCCACCGATGACGTGCGCGTCCTGGTGGTTACAGGCGCATCGCCCAATCCTCCACCTGAAGGGAAGCGAGCCAAGCCTCACGCCTTCGTGGCCGGCGCCGACATCACCGAATTTGCGGGTGCCGGTAGCGAGGTCATTCGAGAGCGGTTCCGAAACAACGCTGTCGAAGCGCTCTGGAATCTCAGCAAGCCCACCATCGCCATGGTTGACGGTTTTGCGCTGGGTGGCGGCTGCGAAGTCGCCTGTTCGTGCGACATCCGCATCGCCAGCGACCGATCCACCTTTGGCACGCCCGAGATCAACTTGGGGCTCATTCCCGGATACGGTGCCACCCAGCGCCTCGAGCGACTTGTCGGGTACGGGAAAGCCCACGAGATGATCATGACCGGCGACATGGTTCCCGCTGAAGAAGCACTTCGAATCGGACTGGTGAACCACGTGGTGCCCGCCGACGACTTGGAGGACACCGTCATGGCCATGGCTCAGCGCATTGGCAGCAAATCCTCGCTCGCCCTACGGGTCGGCAAAGCCACCGTCCGTGCAGCGCTTGACGAGGGACTGACCGACGGAGTGGAGGTCGAAGCCATCGCCTTCGCTGGCCTGTTTGACAGCGAGGACAAAGAAATCGGCGTTCAGGCCTTCATGAACCGAACGACGGCCGAGTGGAAACACCGCTGAACCTGACCGTGCGCCCCCTCAATTCGTCCCGGTACAATATCTGTTGAG
>PBOE01000017.1 GCA_002725275.1 Methanobacteriota archaeon | reverse complement strand
ACTGGGATCGCTGTTACGAAACTTCCAAAATAACACTTTGATGAAATCATCCTCGGACGAGACTGTTTACCTCTTTGTAGAGGAAAGAGAAAGGGAAAGGAGAAAGGGAAAGGAGTGCCGTCAACCAATCAGGTCCCCCAAAAGGCGAGGGAAGATATTCTCTGCCAACTTTCCATCGTCTTCGACACTCCCTCTCGCGCACGCCGCGCGGAGAAGAGCGAACGCGAAGAGATCTCGCGTCTCTGAGCCGGTCGATCGAACCGCTCGCCGACGGGACCAGCGTCCAGAAGGTACTCGGTCCAGTAGGCGCCGCTGAAATTCACCTGATGCAGCGCGCCAGCATCGGTGCGCATCAAGCCCCACTCCAAGCCGTCGGGCGTGATGTCAAGGGCGAGGTGCGTCGGAGCGACGTCTTCCATGATGGTCCGTGTGTGCCATCGGGGGCCGTCGTAGTAGGTTTGGCTTTGCTCGGCGTATCGCCCCATCTTGAGGTCGTCCCCGTCAGCGTACAGTACACGCGGTCGTTCGTTGGCGGTGATGCCAACGGCGCAGTCCACCAGCGTCGTTGCGGTAGCGGTCGCTACGGAGTCGACGAGGGTGGTGGTCCAAACCCCGGTGGGGCGATGAACGGCGGTTCGAACCGTGCCTTCCTGCGTGCTCCAGCAAAAGTGTGCCTTGTCGTGCCGAGTCAGTTTCATGTCGGGCGTGCCGTGATGCTCACCAAAAGAGAGGTTCAACACCTCGGTGCTCCACAAGTCGAGCATCGACTCTTCACGGACCGAAACCTGAACGAGGCCGTCGACATCAAGGGTCGTTCCGGCGAAGTCGTGGCCGTAACCTGAGGCCTGCGTGAACGGGCCGGTGAACCCGGGTGCGTCAGTCTCATCCAGTGAAGGCGATGACGTCGGTGTCATCAACAGGGGCGAGAGAAGGGACAAAAGAAACAGCACAACCAAGCCGATGCTTTTCATTCCATTGTTTTGAAAATCACCGGTCGCCATGGGTTAAGCACACCCGGCGACCTTGAAAATCATTGTTGACTTTCGCTTGACCCCCGTAGGGGGTCATTTCCGCCGTTTCCCACCACCGCTGAGTTCAGAAGGGAGGGGCCCCACATCCCCCCGTGGCAGGCGAAACGGCGCTCATCTTTGCCTGCGGTGAGCCGGCCCCCGAAGCGGTGGTGCTGGCGTTGGCGGATGAAGCAGCTGCCATCATCGCTTGCGATGGAGCGCTGACAACGTGCCTGGAGCATGGTCTCAGGCCCGATGCCGTGGTGGGCGACATGGACAGCGTCGAGCAGGACCGGCTGGACGAACACGTGGCGAGAGGCGGTACCGTGGTCGAGCGCCCTCAGCAGAACACCAATGACTTGAGCAAGGCGATTGATTGGGTTCACGAGCAAGGGTTCACGGCGTGCTGGGTGGTTGGAGCGACCGGCGGAGACCCACAACATGAATGGGCCAACCTTCTCACGTGCGGCGCCTCTTCGCTGAGGATCACGTGCATCAGCCACACCCACGTTTATCGACTCTTTTCACCCAACGGTCCTCATTCTATAGAACTTGAGCCTGGCGATGAATTCTCGCTGTTTGCGCTGCCTGTTGCAGAAGAGGTGGTGCTGGAAGGCGCAGCCTTCAGCCTCAGCGGTGAGACGCTGACCATGGGATCACGTGGACTTCACAACACCAGCGTTGGACCCAAGGTTCAACTCTCGTTCAAGCACGGACGCCTGATGATGATTCATCCCCTTCACCTGCCTTGGAAGGCGGCAGGAACGAACGAAGCATAGCCGAATAGTCCTCAACGCCATCCCAGGCTTGGGCTTTCTCGTCGATCCTCGCCTTGCGAAGGGTCTCCTCAAGGCCGCCCCAATCTTCGATGAGTTTCAGATTAAACGCTGCCTTTGGGGTGTAGCCCGGGAGGAAATTGCGCCACAAAAACGGAATCCTTCCCGGCGTCACTTCGTTGACGATGTTGACGATGGACGTGTTGCAGGTCGTCAAAAGGGAATGGTACCACTCGGGGTTCACAGCAAGGTCGTTGAGTTTCTTGACCATGGCAAAGAGAAGTTCCCTGTTTTTCTCGGGCGGGGTGTTGGCACGAAACATGTAGTCCTTGTTGCCCCTTCCGTGGGTTCTGAGTCCCGTCACGTCCCGCTCTGTTCCAACCAAGAGGTAGAGCTCATAGGCGCGCCAAAGGCCGTCCCATGGATGGTAGCGTTCACCTTTCTCTCGGCGCGATTCAAACGAAAACGAGAGGCACGTTCCACAACCAAATTCGAACGTGAGGTAGGTGTGAGCCAGGCCCTTGATGGAGTGGAAATGGTCAACGATGAACCAGACGTCTTTCAGGTCCTCGGCATCCACGCTGATTTCGTCCTCCCAATCCTCATCCCGGTCTCTGGTCGTGCGCCATGTGAAATTTCGAACCATGTGAAAGGTCAACGCCGACCCGTTGACCGTGGCGGTGGTCAAATGTTTGCAATCCGCAGCCCACTCCAAATCAAGCGAGGGTTGAAGGGGTCGTATTCGGGTGTACCAGACGTAAATCAAACGAAGGACAACCGCCGCAACAAGGGTGACAACACCGATGAGGATGGCTTCAACAGCGTTCATTCACTCCCACCTGTGCCAGATGCTCCAGTCACGGTCCCACCAATCCACCGCCCCGTCGGGGTGCTGCCGCCACAACACCCCTTGGTCGTCCACGGTGGTCGGCAAGCCCTCTGCGTCGGGTGAGCCGTCCGGTAACACCTGCGGGGTAGGTCCGAGGGATGGCAGTTCCAAGGGTTCGGGATCAGGATTGCGAATCAGCAGGATGAACACCAACAGGGAGACGATCAGGGCGAGCACGCCGATGGACATCCACCCCACCGACTCGGTGGTCGTCTCTGGACCCAACGAGATGGAAGGGAGAGCAGCACGCTCGTCCTCGCTCAAATCCTCGGCGGGGAGACGAATCAGGTTGAGGGCCTCGGTTGACGTGATGAGTTTGTCCGTGATGACCTCCAACGTGACCAGATAAGCGCCGGCCGGGAGGTTGGAACAGTCGTAAACGGTGGCGTTGATGCTTTCCGCCTCTCCTTTGACCCGCCACACCATCGTCAAGCCGTCCAGCGGTCGACCGTCCGTCAGCTCCATGCGAACGCTGCAGGGCGTTTCCGTGGTGTTTTCGTGGCCGGAGGCAATCAGCCTGAAGGCGGGTGCGGGGCGGTTCTCGATGGTGAAATTCAGGGTGCTTTCTGCGGTTTGACCCAAGCCGTTACGGTAGGTTTCCTTCAGTTCGTAATCGCCAGCGGGCCATGATGCACAGTCGAGGGTTTCCTGTGAGTCAAGCACGCTGAAGGGAGCGCCGGTGAACGTTCGAACCCCCGTTTCGCCGTATCGTGGGCCCGTTTCGTCAGCAAAAGTGCGGGTGATCTCACACGCCTCACCGGTCTGGAGCATGTCGCCTGCGTTCAAGGCCAGCAGCACCTGCGGCACCCGGAGAGCGGGTGTCAGCATGAACGTCGGAAGCGGGTTGGAGGCGATGAAGTCACCGTTGGCATCAAAGAAATCCAGTCGCAGGTTGTGTTCTCCCTTGGACCATGCATCGTAAACGACGGTGATGTTGGTTTGACCAACGAACGCAACCTCTTGCGTTTCTAGCACTTCTCGCTCCTTGTGCAAGCCCCGAAGTTTGACGATGAGTTCGTTGGAGGTGGCGGTAGAATTCAGAACGATGACCACGCGCACCGCATCGATGTCGCCGTCTTGGTCGGTGTCGATGGTGTCGTTGCGCAAAGCGAGCAAGGTCAACCCCTCAGCCGCCAGTCGCTCCTCCATGGTTTCCTCAGCGCTCACGGCGCCCAGCGGGAGGAGCAGCACGGTCATCATCAGCGCCAGCAGCACGGCACGCCAGCGACCCTCACCCATCTTGCTCACCTCCTTCGGATGCGGGCAAGGGCGGCAGTTGGTCGAGCGGGATCAACGTCGGAACGGGTTCGCCAATCCCGGGCGAGTTCATCAGTTCCGTTTCCTTGTCGTGAATGAGTTGTTCAAGGAGTTCTCGGCGGCGACGCGTGCCTTTGACCAGCAACGCTCCCAATGCCCCCAGCAGGAAACCAGCGCCCATCACGGCGTACGTGAGCCAGGAAGCCGCAGGGTCCTCGCCCATGATAGCGATGGCAGCGGCAAATTCACCGTATTGGTTTGACCAACCGTCCCCGTTGTCGTCCGGACAACCTTGGAGGTCGCGCTCGGAGGACCCTGCTTGGGTGGGGCAGTCGTCCCGGAACGCCCCCAGCGGGAGGTCCCCAAAGCCGTCTTGGTCGGTGTCTTTCCACTGCAGCGCTTCGGTGGGAAAGGCATCCCCGGTGCCAAACGGATGAGCTGGCCATGAATCGCTGGGGTCGGACCAACCATCGCCGTCGGTGTCCCGGCATCCCAATCGGTCGAGGAGGGAGGTCCCGCGAGTCTCGGGGCACGCATCGCCCTGGTGACCTTCGATGCGGTCGCCGTAACCGTCCCCATCGGAATCTCGCCACTGCGTGGGTTCGTGAATGAAGGCATCACCGAGGTCGGACCAACCGTCACCGTCGGTGTCCTTGCATCCCCAGCGGTCACCACCGAAGGAAGGTCCAACCGAAGTCCCAGCTATAGAAGGGCAAACGTCGGCTGTGTTTCCTCGTGGGTTATCGCCACGGCCATCACCGTCGGTGTCGTGCCACTGGGTGGGGTCTTCAGGCCATGCATCCCCCGAGCCGCCCGGACTGGCCAGCCAAATGGAGGTTGGGTCGGACCAACCATCCCCGTCCCCGTCGGGGCAACCCCAGCGGTCGAACGTCGATTGGCCCTGCGTGGTGCGGCAGCCGTCGGGGCGGTAGGAGGACCGCCACGTTTGTCCGTCGAAATACTCGAGGTTATCGCCGTAGCCGTCGTCGTCCGTGTCGTGCCACTGGGAAGGATCGTCAGGGAAAGCGTCGGCAAACCCAGTCGGGTGGGCCGACCACAGGTCGGTGGGGTCCGAAAACCCGTCCTTGTCGACGTCCCGGCACCCCAGACGGTCGTAGCGACTGATCCAGCCTGAGTCCACTTCCTCGGGCGTGGATTGCATGCAAACATCGCCCTCGAATCCGGTAAGATTGTCACCGTACCCGTCACCGTCCGTGTCCCTGTATTGGGAGGGTACAAAGGGGAAATCGTCGACCTGGGTGGCGCCGTAGGTTTGGTTGTCGCCCCACCCGTCTCGGTCCGTGTCTCGCCACTGGGTCGGGTTGAAGGGGAAATCGTCGATGCGCTGAGCTCCCAGCGTTTGATTGTCACCCCATCCGTCCCGGTCCGAATCGAGCCATTGCGTTGGTTCGAGCGGGAAGGCGTCCGAACCGTTGTCGATGGTCCAGTTTTCATCCCCGTCGGAGTACGTGTCCAAGTCGCTGTCAATGCATCCAAACCGGTCGGAGGACGAACCTCCTCGGATGAACGGGCAGGCATCCGGCTGTGTGGCGTTGTCGACAAACTGACCGATGTCCCAGACCTGTCGCGTGGCGTTCAGCGAAGGGTCGTCCCAGTTGTCGCCGTAGCCGTCCTCGTCGGTGTCGTTCCACTGCGAGGCGTCGTAAGCAAAGGCATCGGCTTTGCCGACAGGGTGGGCGAACCACGCTTCGTAGCCGTTCAGTCCTCCCGGGTCCGGGTCGGAGTAAGAGTCGCCATCGGAATCCACGCATCCGTACCGGTCGGACGTGGAGTAGCCTCGGCTGAATTGACAGTGGTCGCCCTGGTAGCCGTCGAGGTTGTCCCCGTAGCCGTCGTTGTCCGAGTCCAACCATTGTGAGGACTCACTTGCAAAGGCATCAGCGCCGTTTTGTACGCCCCATCCGCTGTCGGGGTCCGACCAACCGTCGCCGTCGGAGTCGGTGCATCCTTTTCGGTCGTTGGTGGACGCACCGACCAGGAGCGTGCAGTCGTCTTCGGTGTCAACGAAGCCGTCCTCGTCGGAGTCGCGGTTGGTTTTGTCAATCGAGGGCGTGAGGGTGTAATCGAAACCGTCGTTACACCACGAATTTTTGCCTTCAACCTTGATCAGAATCTCACCCGCCGTGGAAAGCGTCGTGGACAGGGTGGCGGTTGGGGAACCGTCATCGACGTTTTGGGAAACCGACCCCATGGTGAAGGTCCCTTCCCAACCGTCGCCGGGGCACCACCACGCAGCGTTGCTCATGCTTCCCGAAAAGGTGACTTGGACGATATCGCCCATTTTCCCTTGAATTTTCCAGTAGTCGCGCTTGTCGTTTGGAGAGCACCCGTCAGGGTCGCAAACGTACCCGCTTGACGACACACCGTCCGTCAGCCCGTTGGCGCTGGCGGGGGCATCGTCAGCGCTCACCAACGGCAGATGAATCAGCGCGAGGGCGAGGACGAGCAGGATGGCAACTCGACCGGCCATGCCGGGGGATGAGCGACCGGATTATCAAAAGCACCCCTACGGGGTGAAGGTCGCATCAAGCCGATTTTTGCTTCCCGAGGCATTCACGCAGGCACGACTCAAGACCTTCGTGAGAAAAGACGAAGCCGCTGTCCAGCAAGCGCTGGGGGAGCACGCGTTGGCCGTCCAAAATGAGCGCTTGCGCCAGTTCTCCAAACATGATCCTGAGGACAAAACCGGGTGCGGGAGCAAACCACGGTCGGAGCAGGACCTTTCCAAGCGTTTTCGCATAGTGCTTCTGCATGACCGGCTCGGGCGCCGTGAGGTTGTAGGCCCCTTCGCATGATTCGGTCATCATCAGGTGGTAGGTGGCGTAGATGTGGTCGTGGAGCGAAATCCACGATTGATACTGACGGCCGCCGCCCAGCGGCCCGCCTGCACCGAGCAGGGTCGGGAGGAGCATGGGTTGGAGGGCCCCGCCCATGGGCGTGGTGATGATGCCGGTGCGCATCCAAACGGTGCGGATGCCAAGGTCTTGAGCCGGCGCAGCGGCCGCTTCCCAATCTTGGGCCAGTTGCGACAAGAACCCGTCGCCGGCGGGCGATGATTCGGTCAACTGCTCGTCACCTCGGTTGCCGTAGTAGCCCACAGCGGAACCGGAGAGGAAGGTTTTCGGTGGCGTTTCGAGGGTTGAGAAAAGCCGAACCAGGTTCTCGGTCGGCACGGTTCGGCTCGAGCGGATGAGCGCCTTTCGCTCGGCGTTCCAGCGCTTGTCGCCGATGCCGGCACCGGCGAGGTGAATCACCGTGTCAAAGCCTTCCAAACTCCCCTCGAGGACTTCGCCGGTTTGGTCGTCCCATACCACACAAGGTTGGTCGGTGACATCGGGAGGAAGAACGGTCGAGGGACGAGTCAATCGAACGACTTCGTGCCCGGCAGCTTGCAGGAACGCGCAGAGTTGAAGGCCGATCAGTCCGGTTGAACCGCTCACGAGCACCCGCTGTTTGGGAAGGTCGGCATACTGTGCAATCCGTCGGAGGTCCTCCTGGACCCGATGGGTTCGGTAGGCAAACATTTGGTTCATTCGGCCCTTGACGGTGAAGGGAGCCGTCCAGAACGTCAGCGGATGGAACGGCAGTTTCCACTGGATGGTGTCGCGAATTTCGCTGGTGTTGTCGCCCGTTGGAACAAAGCGATGTTCGTGATCCCAAGCACCGAAGGGACCTTTTTCCATCACGTCATTGAAGACTTCTCCAGCCACGACGTCATAGTGGCGAGCCACCCACATCGGGCGAAGCGGCCCGAGGGAAACACGAAATCGGGTGGTGGCATCGTTGACCAAGCGGCCCGCCTCCAGCGGTTTGATGCCCTCCCATTCCGGCATGATGCGTCGAAAGGCACCGGGGCTGTCGTACCAGGCCCAGACGTCTTCAACGGGTGCGTCATAGGTTGCGACGTGCGTGTACGTTGGCATGGAACGGCCTCATTGATGAGCGGAATAAAACGATGGTCCCGAGCCAAGCACCTTTGAGGAATCCGTGGGAGCCGTGTATTTTTCGACGTAGCCTTTGGTTTTGAATTTCCTGGCGGTCGAAGCACTGGTCATGCATCGAACCTTGCCGTACACGGCTCGCTCGGTCCACCCTCGGTCGAACTTCCCCATGACCCAGCCGATCCCGGTGTAGGAGTTGGGGTCGCGACCGTCCAACGCCCATCGGTCGTTGAGGGCGATCATGTAATCCATGGCCGTCTGAGGGTCGGGAGACCACTCGAGGATTTTCTTCCCCCAAAGCATGCGGAGGTAGTTGTGAATGATGCCTTCCTGACGGAGTTGCTGTTGTGCAGCGTTCCACAGCGGGTCGTGCGTCTGACCGTTTTCAAGTTCCTCGAGGGTGTAGATGTAGGGTCGCTCGTCAGCCTCGTGCTCCGCCAGCGTGGTTTTCGCCCACTCGGGCAAGGATTCGTATTCCGTGTGGTTTTCGACCATGGCGCAGTGGATGAAGCCAATGTCCCGCCAGGTGATGATTTGGTCGAGGAAGGCTTCAACGGGTTCGGGCAGGCCCCACCAGCCTTGACGTCGCCCGTCGTTAGGCGCATTGACCATGCTGACGTCCCATCGATGGTGGGTGAAGATGTCGTGAAGAATGCCGTGAACACTCACGTGCCCGTAATGCAACCAAGGCGAGAGGCCGCTGGCCCCCCGTTCCTGGGGCTCGTTCCGCTTTTCGTGGTAGGTCTGGAGGCGGTCGGCAAAGAATTCTTTCCAGCGGCGACGGCCTTCCACAAAACCGCCTTTCTTGCCCATCACGGGCTGGACCTCGTGGTCGATGCTGAGGGTTGAGAGGGCTTCCCTTCCGATGTCGCCCCCCTCTGAAACCCGCCAGAGGAATTCGTAGGGCGTGATGGGGGTGTTGGTTTGAGCAAAAATCGCTTTGACCAAAGCGGGGTCTGCCGGAGGAAGATCGGTGGCGGCCTCGAGCGGACGGCGCTGTGGAAACTCATGCATGTGCTCTCGAATCGTTTTGTGGAGATGACGGCGAAGGGAGTAAGCGGTCGAGAAATCCCTTCCTTGGGCCCGCATGGCCATGAACCCGTTGGAATCCACGACGTGAATCTCGCAGGGGATGACGGAGAGGGCCACGTTCAACACGTGCTTGGGGTAGTAGGTTGGGTAATCGTCAATGACGCAAGCTCGTGCGTGCTCGAGCCAACCCTTGAGAAGGCCAGAGGCTTGTTTTCGCTTGGTTTCGACGTAGGGGATGTAGGTCACGGTGGTCCCATCGAAGGCGGCGCGGTTGTCCACCATGCCCTGAAGAACGAAGGTGGAGATGCGATCGTTCGCCCAGCGATGTTGAAGGGCCAGACATTCGATGACGACCAGCGGGACGTTGTGTTGCTTGGCGAGGTCCACAGCGTGCTGAAGGGCGTGGTTCCACTGTGCTCTTCGCGCCGCCGTCATCCAATACACGACGACTTCACCGGCATCGTTGGGAACGCCGTGAATCTTCAGACGGCTGCTGGGAATCACGACGAGCCACCTCGCTGAACGTTCTCTGTTTTGCTTGTTCGATACACGGCGTACGGGTTGGTTCGGGGTGTAAGACCGGCTTGGTTTCGCATCAAACTTCGTCGAGTCAACCCGTCCACGGCCAATTGATGCATCGTTTCTGAAACCCAGTCCAGGGCCGCACACTGACCCAGCGTGAACCAGGCTGTGCTCGAAATTTCTTCGTTGGTGTGATGCTCAACATCGGTGTCAACGTGCACGTCGTAGCAAAGAAACACGGCGGGTTGGCCTTTTCGAAGAGCCGTTCGGACCCCTGCGAGCCCCATGACGCGCCCTTCATGACCGGATTCCTCGAAGAGCTCTCGCAGCGCTGCGGCCTCGGGACTTTCACCCGGGTCGACCCGTCCTTTCGGAAAGCCCCACTTTCCTTGATGGGGGCCTGATGCTTCTTGGACAAGGAGAATTTGGCCGTTCCGGACCACCCTTGCGGCCACGCCCAAATCACAAAGCAGGCTGACCATTAACCGAGATTTCATCAGCCCAGTATATCAAACGCAGTTTGAGTCCCTGTAAGAAAAAGACGAGTGTTTATATACAAACTCAGTTGATTTTGTAACATGGAAGGCGCTGGTATTCGTCGCATCAATAGCGCCCCCGAGGCGGACGCTTTGCTCCCCACTGAGTTTGGAGATTTTCGCATTCGAGCCTTCCGTGACCCGGCCGACGGTAAGGAACACGCCGTCCTTTACGTTGGTGATCTCACGAGCGGGTCGCCCTTGGTTCGGGTCCACTCCGAATGCCTCACGGGCGACGCCTTCCATTCCCTCCGGTGTGATTGCGGCGCACAACTCCACGCCTCGATGAAGGCGATTCAAGAACGTGGCCAAGGCGCCATCGCCTACATGCGACAGGAAGGGCGAGGCATCGGCCTGTACGCTAAAATGCAAGCCTATGCGCTTCAGGACACCGGCCTTGATACCCTCGACGCCAACCTTGCCCTGGGCCTCCCCGCTGACGCCCGAAAGTACGATTTCGCCGCAGAGATGCTGTACTCGATGGGCATCACCTCCGTCGAGCTGGTCACCAACAACCCCGACAAGCGGAACCAACTCCTCGACCACGGCATCGATGTCACCAATCGAGTGCCGATCATCGTGGGCCAGTGCGCCCAGAATCGGTCGTACATGAAAACAAAAGGCGCGAGGATGGGTCATCTCCTCCCAAACTGAGGAATGACCATGCGAACCAACATCGTCGGACAAGATGCTCCTCGATTCTCCCTTGAGAACGAGCATGGCGAAGTCTTTGACAGCACGTCGTTGGACGGCACCTGGCGCATCGTTTTCTTCTATTCAAGAAACAACTCGCCAACCTGCAAGCGCGGATGTTTGACATTCAAAGAGCAACATGACTTGTTCGCTTCTGTGGGTTGCTCCATCGTCGGCATCGGCCCGGGCACCACCGAAGAACTGGCCGGTTTCAAAAACACACTCGGCGACCTCCCGTTCCCGTTGCTGGCCGACCCCGAACGCGTGGTCGGGAAGATGTTCAACGTCCCCGTTCACCTCGGTCAGTTCCCTGCGAAATCCTCCTTCCTTATCGGGCCTGACAACACCATTCAGTACGTGTACGACTGGCTCTTCCGGCCCCGACGGCACGTGGCCAAAATCCTGGCCGACATCTCACAAGTCCGAGGTGACGGCTGATGTGGGACGAGTTACTCCTGGAGGCCGGGCTGAACGAGCGAGAAGTTCGTTCCATCATGATCCTCGGTTCCCGACCGAAAATGAAGGCTTCCGAGCTCGCCAAGGAACTGAACACCACCCGTCTTGACGCCTACAACAGCCTCTCACGGCTCCAAGAGATGGGCATCGTCACCGCCACGGCCGACCGGCCGATGCTGTTTTCCAGCCTCCGCATCAACGAGGCCATGGAGCACATCATTCAGTCTCGAAAACAACAGCTTGACCGCTTGGTTGAGGGGTTCGAAGAGCTGTCCAAAGGCATCACGGAAACCGACGCTTCGTACGAGAAGCAACGCCGTGACATCGACGACCCAAGGTTCGCCGTGCTCAAGGAGCGCAGCCACATTTACAATCGCCTGCAAAAGATGGCCAACGACGCCGAGGAACGGCTCATCTTACTCTTGGGTCAGTTTGGTATTCTCCACCTTTGCCGAAGCCCCGACGCACTGGAAGCGGTCAACACTGCAGCCGTGCGGGGCGTCGTGGTCCAAATCATCACCCATTTGGACGGCCGCACCTTGCGCTTCTTTGACCAGTTGGAGAAGAGCATCGATGTTCGACACTCGGACGAATTGGATTCACTGGGCTTTGTCCAAGACCAAGCCGAAGTCATCCAGTACCTCAACATCGAGGACAACCCGGTTGGCCGAGGAAAAGAAGACGCCGCCCTCATCATCGAGTCCGGACCGTTCTCTCAAGCGCATCTTCACCTGATCGATGCCATTTGGGAAGGCGCCGTTCCGCTGGCGACCGCCCGTGCTCGTTTCACGGAAAACCAGATCAACGACCCGCTTCGATTGACCATCGGTGAAGGTTCTTTCCTGAAGAACGTCTCCGTCGCCCTCGGCTTTGACGGTCAGCTCCCAGAGGAGGACACGCCGTTTGACCCCGAGGCATTTTTCGCCGCTGGCCACGAGGTGAACGAAGCCCGCAGCCGCCTCACGGAAGGAAAACTGTCCAACCTCAAGGTGCTGGGCATTGACATCAGTCGTATGCTGCGTCAAATCGGCAACCGTGTCGGGCAAGAAATCGCCTTTTCCCTTCGTTCTATAGAAAACGATATCGAATTCCTCGACGAGATGATGGACTGGTGGGAACACGCTGGACTGGGCTTGCTGCAGTACGACGTCGACCCGCAATTCCACGTCGTTGTCGGCCTCAACCACCCACCGGTTGACGACCCGGACGCCCTCCCGATGTGGGAGATGGACGACGGGATCATCGAAGGCGCCCTCTCAACCCGATTTGCGAAAGAAGCCAACGTGGTGATTCAGCGCGTGGAAGGGAACGGGGACAAGGACGACCTCTGGCGCTACCTCATTCACCGGCACGAATTGAACACGATTGAACTGGTCGATTAAGCGGGTGAGCCCCATGAAACTCGCGACGTTCATTCGGTTCTTTCGACAAATCAAGGGAAAGAAACCGGTCGACATCGACGCCATTCAATCGATGGGTTTGCTGGCCGTTAAACTCGGTCAAATCTTCGCGCTCCGACCGGATTTGATCGAACCCCAACGCTGCATTGAACTCCAGCAGCTCTACAGCCGAGCCGCCACCATTCCCGAGGAAGACTCACAACGCCTGCTGAACCGATTTGCCCCCGATGGGTTTCTCGACCATTTTGAGCACCTCGACATGAAGCCGTTTGCAGCGGCCAGCATCGGCCAAATCCACCGCGGCGTCCTCAAGGACGGAACCAAGGTGGTGGTAAAAGTCATCAAATCCGATTTTGAAGACAACTTCAAGCAGGACGTCCAACGAATGAAACGTTGGATTCGAATGGGCCTGTTCTTCCGTCCAAAGCTTCGGAAGGTTGGGAACCCCCTCGGCCTGTTGGCCCACATCGAAGACTACACCGTTCGAGAACTGAACCTTCTCAACGAAATCGATGGCCGCCGTCAGCTCATCGCAAGAGCCAACAACATCGAGGAGCATTTTCCCATGCCGAAATTGAAATTCCCCACCATGTGGGAGAACCTCTCCAACGAGCGCGTGCTGGTCATGGAGGAAATCACCCACCCGACCCTCGAAGACCACCTCGAAGCGGGCACCTTGACCTGGCCCGACATGCTTGAACTCTTTCGCATCCACGGAGCGTTCATGTTCGGGCTGGGCACCTTCCACGGTGATTTGCACCCGGGCAACGCCATGATGGACGACCAAGGTAACTTCTTTTTCATCGACACCGGTGCCATTTGTAACGCACCTGAGCACGTTCGTAACGCCCTGTTCGGTTTCTTCTATTTCCTCGCCAAGGGTGAACTCAAAAACGCCTTTGATGCCATGCTGACGATGGCGGCGGTCCGTCCGACCGGTAGCACCCTGCAAACCTACTACGACTCGATGAACGAACTCTACGACGGGTTCGTTGGCACGTCCGTCAGCGAGGTTTCACTGACGGAGCAAATGATGAAGACGGTCAAAGCCGCCGTGCTGGCGGGGTGTGCTTTCGGCGAGGAAGCGTTTCCCATCATCCGTTCGTTGATGTACATGGACGGCATGGTGCTCAAAGGTCACCCCAACGTGGATCTCATCAGTTCCATGGGCCCGTACCTCGACGAATTCTCGGTTCTCATCGACCCGAACAACATCCTTCCGACCAGTGAATAAAGTGTTATTTTTCATAAATTTTTTATGAACAAAAACCGCCATTTATATGCCTAAGCGCTCAGCGAGGACTATGACTGGAAGTTCTCAACCAAAAGTGGCCATCATCGGGGCAGGCCCGGGCGGCCTCGCATCCGCGCTGTTGCTGGCAAAATCGGGCGTTGACGTCACGGTTTTCGAGCGCTCCAGCGCCGTTGGCGGTCGAAACAAAGTGTTTGACCGAGACGGGTTCAAGTTTGACCTCGGACCGACGTTCTTCCACTACCCCGAAGTCATTGAAGACATTTTCAAGGCCATTGGCATGGACGCTCACGAAGAACTTAACCTGCACAAGTTGGACCTCAACTACCGACTCATCTTCGGTCAGGGCGGTCAGCTCGACTGCACCAGCGACCTCGACGAAATGACCGAACGCATTCGTGCGCTCTCCGGCGACCACAACGCCAACGCCTTCCGCCGGTACGTGGCGGACAACCGTGTGAAACTCCACAAGTCAAAGGCCTGCCTGCAGGAGCCCTGGTACGGCCCCACCGATCTTCTCTCCAAGCGAGCCATGCGCGTGGCCGGCGTCCTTCGCCCCCAGCGCTCAGTCGCTGGCGACTTGATGAAACTCTTTGACGACGATCGGTTGATGTTGGCCATGTCGTTCCAAACCAAGTACCTCGGCATGTCCCCGTTCAACTGCCCCAGCCTGTTCACCATGCTCGCTTTCCTCGAATACGAATACGGCATCTTCCACCCGATCGGTGGACTCGGCAGCGTCAGCGAACGCATGGCGAGCATCGCCAAAGACCTCGGCGTGACATTCCGCATGAACGAAGCCGTTGAATCGGTCATCATGGACGGCAAGACCATCAAGGGCGTCCGCACCAAGCAAGGCGAATTCTTCGCTGACAAAGTTGTCATGAACGCTGACTTTGCCCAAGGGATGACCCAACTCTTCCCCGACAACGTTCGCAAGAAATGGACCAACAAGAAGCTCGACGGCAAGAAATATTCCTGCTCGACCTTCATGATTTACCTGGGCATCGACAAAACCTACGAAGACCTCCCGCACCACCAAATCTACGCTTCTGCCAACTATCAGAAGAACCTCGAAGACATCGAGAAGAACCACAAACTGACGTGGGACGATCCGTCGGTCTACGTTCAAAACGCATGCGTGGTCGACCCGAGTCTGGCCCCCGAGGGCTGCTCGACCGTTTACGCCCTCGTTCCCGTCTCCCACATCCATGAAAACATCGACTGGTCAAAGGAAAAGGACGCTTACAGAGACCGTGTCCTCGACCAGATTGAAGAGAAGCTTGGCTTTGAAGGCCTGCGAGACCACATCGTGACCGAGATGATCATCACGCCCGAAGACTGGGGCGACCACTGCTACCGAGGGGCCGTGTTCAACTTGGCTCACGGGCTCGACCAGATGCTCTGGCGACGACCAAAGAACCAGTTTGACGAGATCAACAACCTCTACCTCGTCGGCGGCGGCACCCACCCCGGCAGCGGCCTGCCCGTGATTTACGAATCCGCCCGCATCAGCAGCAAGTTGCTGCTCGACAGCTTGGGCATCATCCCCGACTGGAACGGCGTTGACACGTGGTTTGAGAGTCGCAAGCGCTCCAAACAAGGGCGGGCTGCCCTCAACAAAACCTCAAAAGAACCGTCAAGCGGCACCCCAACATCTGCTTGAGTGGTCACCATGGAACAGCACCGTCTTGACGAGGCCTATGCGTTTTGCGAGGCCGTGTGTCGAAACGCATCCACCACGTTCTATTCCTCGTTCAGTGCTCTCCAACCCGACAAACGCCGTGCGGTTCACGCCGTTTACGCCTTGTGCCGATGGGTCGACGACATCGTCGACGGCGATGAAGAGCCCACCATCCTGGAGACCGAGGCCTTGCGAGAAGCGACGGAACGCCGCCAAGCCGTGGTGAACGAACTCCATGCGGGTGCCACGCCCTCGTTGGCGCCCGATGAGCACCGACGCCGAATGATGGCGCTGGTGGACATTCGCCTCAAACTCGAAGAGGCAGCCGACCAAACCCTGTCGGATGACGATCACCCGATTTTCGTCGCGCTTCAGGACGTCTTCAAGCGCTACCCCATCAAACTCGCCGATTTCGAAACCGTCATTGAAGGCATGGAAGACGACCTCTATCCCGTCCGAAACCAGACGTGGGACGAACTTCGATCCTACTGCTACAAAGTCGCCTCTGCCGTGGGCCTCATTCTGATTGAAATCTACGGCTACGAGGACCGTGCGGCCCGTCTTCACGCCATCGATTTGGGCATCCAAATGCAACTCATCAACGTGCTTCGCGACATCAACGAAGACCTCGAACGGGGTCGAATTTACCTCCCGCTTGAGGTGCTTGCAACGCACAACATCTCCCTCGAGATGTTGAGCACCGAGGCCATCGCTGAAACCCTCGCATGGAAGGGCTTCGTTGTCGAATACGTTGACGTGATCAAGCGTCACCAAACTTCCGCTAACCACCTCTTTGGCTACCTCGACGGTCGAGCAAGGGTGCAACCGGAGATCATGGCCGATGCTTACACCTCCATCCTCAACGAAATCGTTCGCCGATCCGGCGACGTGTTCACGCAACCGGTGAAGTTGTCCACCTTGCGAAAGGGGCTTCTGGGCCTCAGGCTCAGCCTGCGCAAGATTCGAGCCCGCTTGTTCGCTTGATGCTCTCACTCGTCGATGAGGGGCATCATGAGACCGAATTCTTCGATGAGGCTCGGGCCGCTGGCAAGGTAGTAGACCGACCCGCGCCCGTCTCGAGAATCAGCGGCCGTGGCGTTTTCATTCGTCGCACAGTCGCCGGTGCACCCGTCAGCAAACGCAACGTAAACCCGGCCTTCACGGTCGATGTGAAGGTCGTTGAAATCCAGCAGGTTTCGGTTTGATCCGCCGATGTCTCGGCAATCACCCGAGTTCAAGCAGATGGAGCCGACCTGAACGGGGTCGTCGGTGACACGGTAGGTGTGGAAGACCGGATCATCATCCAGGGCGTTGAGGCTGTACGTGATGTAGAGGTGGTAGGTCGCGTTGTTGGGGGCGTAGTGAGCGTTGCCGTCCCACGGGTTGCCGTCGATGTCCGACTGGTTGAGCATCTCGGCGTTCTCGCTGCCCAGGTAGGTGATGGCAATGCGCCCGGGGTCGCCCGCATCGGTTTGCGGGAAGACCGAGGAGATGACTTCGACGGGGGAGATGCGGATGCTCTCCTGCTCCCACGTCTCGCCCGAATCCATGGAACGAGACATGTAGATGCCCTCGTCTGCGCCCGTCCACACGTGGTAGGCGTTCGAGGCGCTGTCGGTCGAGACTTCGGAGTTCTTGCGAGGGTTGGGGGTCCCCACGTCTTCGCCCATGTAGCGTTCAAACCACGAGAAGCCGTTGTCTTTGGAAACGATGACCGTGGGCGTGGCCACGCGAGGCGTGACGTAAACCGTGCCGTCGGGCGCCGTGGAAATCGCCCCGTGCAAACCGCCGTTGGTGGTGGCGAGGCCGACGATTTGGCCGCCCGCCTCAAAACTCGCACCGCCGTCAAAGCTGGTGAAGCAGAAAATACCGGCGAGTTTGTTGTAGCAGTAGTACACCGCGGTTTCGTAGAAACTGCCGGTGAACTGGCCCAAGGCGCCGTAGCCGCTGGACGTCCACGGGCCGCTGGCGAGTTTGATGTGGTCGTTGAGGGGCGTGGTCCCCGAATCGTGGGGGTTGCCCATCCACGTCTGACCGTCATCGTCGCTCCAGCAGATCCACGAGGTTTCGAGGCCGATCATCTGGACGCCAAACACGCGGTCGGTGATCGGGTCAACCCAGCCGTAGGGGTCGCTGGTGGTCGGAGAACACATCACGGGGTCTTGGGTCTCCTCCCAAGTCAGGCCACCGTCGCACGACCGCATGACCTTCTCCATGGCGATGAAAAAGATGCAACCGCTGGAGGTGATGCCAATGCTGGGCTCTTTACCCGTTTCACCAACGTCGCTGAACTGGAAGGTCATCTCCAGCGGCATCGTGTCGACGGAGACACCGTTCTTGTCGGTCACAAACACGCGAGGTTGTTCTTCAACCTCAGGTTCAACCACCGTCATGACCTCTTCTTCGCCGAAACAGCCGGAGAGGGAGAGGGTGGCGACCAAAAGGGAGAGAAACACAGCGCGTGCTCGCATGGTGGGTGGTCGATGCTCACCAATGAGAACCTTACGGACGAGCGCTTTCACTCGTCGAACAGCGAAGCGTAGATGGCCTCGTAGGCTTCGGCGTTGTGCTCGTACGTGAAGCGTTCAAGCACGCGTTGGCGTCCACGTTGCATCTGTTGAGTCCGCTCCTCGGGATGGTCAAGGCAGTGGTTCACGGCTCGGGCTAAATCCTCATGGTCGCCGCAGGCAAACAGACCGCCCACCGATTCGTCGATCATTTCTGTGAGCGGTGGTTGGTCCACCGTCACCACCGGCGTCCCGCTGGCCAGGGCCTCCAGTGGAATCAGGCCCTGACCTTCGTAGTAGGACGGGTAGACGACCAAATCGGCCGCGCGGAAATGGAGCGCCAACTGCTCAAAACTCATGCCGGGCTGAATGTGAACGGCGTGAGCGATGCCCAAGCGTTTCGCCTGACGCATCAGCGTTTTCCGCATGTGGCCTCGCCCGATGATGACCAGTCGGGCGCCCGGATGCTGTTTGAGGATGGACGGCATGGAACGGAGCAGGGTTCGGTGGCCTTTCCGCGCCACCAAGCGCCCCACGGCCAACAAGAGTGGGGTGGCCGTGTCCGGACGGCCGCACAAGGCCGCTTCGTCGGCCGCATCGTAGGACTTGCGAAGGGCTTCGTAAGCCAGTTGCTCCTCTTCGTGGTCGTGGTTCATCGGACGGAACACCTTGTGGTCCACTCCGTAGAGCACTGTTTCACAGTGCCATTCCTCCGGTGGTCGATACCACTGCTCAAATTCACGCCGTGTTGAATCTGAAATGGCAACGGAGACGCTTGAGTGTTCCACGCCCGCTTGTTCGTACTTGGCGTAGTAGCCTCCGGTGAGCAAAATGGCGAGGTCGTTGGGGTTCTTCCACGTGGCCGCCTCGTTGTGGCGGGCTGCAAGTTTCATCCCCTCTCGCTCCCCGATCCAGCTGCCGTTGAGCGCCGAAACCACGGGGGCGATGTGCTCTTCCACCCACAGGTATTCCTTGGCCGTCCAGCTCACGAGCGGTAAAAGCGTGTGAACGACGTCCACCGGTTTGACCTTGTGAAGGCGACGAAGTTCGGTGAGGGCGTGCTTTCCGTAGGACCGGGTGAACGCCATGGGTGCTTTGAGCCAGGGAACCTGGAGAACGCTCACGCCGGGTTGTTGCGGCGTCGGCTGTTTGTGCGTCCGCGTGATGATGGTCACGTCGTGGCCGCGCTGAGCCAAATGACCCGCCAGATGGAAAACCACGGAGCCGATGCCGCCCCATCGAGGAGGATACTCGCCCGAGACCATGGCGATGTGCATTGAAAGCACCACGAAGGACCTCCATTTGAATGTCATTGACCGCCGTCGGTTGACGGGCACGCTTCCAGCCAAACCTTTGAAGGGCAATCCTTGGGTCGCACAGCCATGGGCGATGTCTTACCTGTCTCCGTCACGGTGATTTTGCCGACGCGAAACGAGGAGGAGGCCCTCGGACCGACCATCGACGCCATTCCCCGTGGCTGGTGCGAAGACCTTGAGATCATGATCGTTGACGGCAACTCGTCCGATCGCACCCGAGAAATCGCCCTCGAGAAGGGGATTCGCGTCCATCTGGAACCACGAAAGGGCTACGGTCGCGCCTACCGAACCGGCTTTGACGTTGCCAAGAACGATGTCATCGTCACGATGGACGCCGACTGCCCCTACCCTGCCGAGTTGGTGCCCGAACTCGTCAAGCGGCTGCTGGACGATGACTTGGATTTCATCACCTGCGACCGTCTTTCACTGGCCGAGGACGGGTCCATGTCGGGCCTCCACGGCTTTGGCAACTGGGTGCTCTCCTTCACCGCTCGCATGCTGTTCTGGTACGGCATCAAAGATTCTCAAACGGGGATGTGGGTGTTTCGCAAGTCCGTCTTTGAGAACGAAAAAATGCGCCCGACCAACGACGGCATGCCGCTCAGTGAGGAGATCAAAATCCTCGCCCGCCGCCATCTCGGCAAAAAGAAAGCCATCGAAATCTCCGTCCCCTACCGGCCTCGGGTTGGTGAAGCAGAGATTCACACCTGGGGCGACGGATGGAAGAACCTGAAATTCCTCTTTGCTCGCCGTTTTGGCCTTCACCGCACCCGCACGCCGTGGGGTGGTTTGGCCAGCAACCCGGACTCCGACAACGGCGACTTGCCTGAACAAACGAAGTGAAATCTCACTCCAAATCAAGGTCGAGCTCCGTCTCGAGTTCGGCCTGCACCTCTTCGGTTCCATCCATCGCGTTGCCTTCGAGGGCTGGGGCTGACTTTTGGTCGGCTTCGGTCGCCTTTGATGGCGCCTTGAAGGCGTCCCAAGAGGTCAGCAAATCGATTTCTTCGAGTGCTCGGCGGCGGCGTGCTGCCACGAAGGCCACGAGCCCCGCAAGGGACACCAGGCCGAGCGCACCTCCGGCCAAGAGCAGGCCACGCATGTCATCTTCAGGTGCTTCGACCACCAGGTTTCTGGACATGAAGTCGATGTTGGCTTGGTCGCCCTCACCGTCCTTGGCCACCACCTTCAGCAGCGGACGACCGGTGGTCTCAGGGCGCCATTCAAGCGAACCCTCCCACACACCGTCGCCGTCCTCATCGGTGAGGTTGGCCTCCCACTGCTGCACGCCGAGGGTGATGTTGACCCGAACGTCATCCGTGGTGCCATCGGGGTCGCTGAGGGCGATGCGAACGGTCAGGACGTTCACCTCGTTCTGCGTGAAAGTCTCAGCGTTCAGGACCAGTGAATTTCGGTCGAGTGACGGGAGGCTCGATTGAATGGTGATGTTGACGTGCTGTTCAACCGAATTTCCACGAGCGTCTTCCACGTAGAGCGAGAGATGGTATTCGCCGGGCAGCAGGCCCGTGAGTTCGTCCTTTGAGCGGGTGGACACCACCTCAGGCTCGCTGAGTTCCGGTGCGTAGCGACGCCACTCTCGCACGGTCAAATCGTTGTCGGCGTCGTAGGAGGCTTCCTCGAGCACCAGGGCGCCACCGGGAACGATGGATTGGCGGTTTTCCGGGGAGATCAACACCAACACCGGCGCAGATTCGACCACGGTCAGTGCAAAGCCTTCGTCCCGTGAGGCACCGGTGTCGTCGGTCAGGGAGACCGTCATCTGATGCTCGCCGGCGTTGAGCGTGAAAGCGTGTTGCTCGTTGGGGTCCACGTCGACCAGCAGCGGTTCGTTCGCTTGCGATGACCGCAGGGTGATGGTGAAGGCGTCGCCGTCATGATCCACGCTCTGGGAGACGTCCAGCATGAACGTGGTGGAGGAGGGATAAACGGTATCGGGTTGCGGGCTCACCAAGCCGAGCACCGGTGCGGAGGGGGTGACCGTGATGGTTCGAGTGGTTGTGACGGGCTCGTGGATGCCGTCGTCGACGCTGAGCGTGATCTCGTGTTCGCCGGCGCTCAAACGACGTTCAAACAACAACCAGTCTTCACCTTCGGGCGTCAACCGGCCGTCGAGGCTGCTCGTCCACGTGACCACGAGGAATTCCGAACCGGTGGCCGGTTCAACCTCAGCACAGACCCATTCACCTTCCATGGGGAAGGTGGAACAAGCGGCGTCGTAGTCGCCTGAACCGTTGGCGGAGAAGGAGATCAGCTCGGAACTGTCGAAGGTTTGGGCCGGTGGTGAAGCGATGACCGCCACGGGCTCGGCGTTGTCAACCGTGAGCAGGATGGAGGAGGACTTGCTCTGGTTGGCATGTTCGGCACGGTCGTCGGTGACCTCCATCGTGATGGTGTGAACGCCGCGGGAAAGGTGGCCTTCCCAAACCAACNCCGAACCGACCTGGAGCACCCCGTCGAGCGATGAGGTGTAGGTGACCGAGAGCGCATCGCCTTCGGGGTCAACGGTTGCACTTCCGTCGAGGGTCACGAGGGCCTCGCTCGCAGTGGACGAACGGTTCACCGTGAAGACCGGGTCGGGAATTTCGTTGTAGAGCATCACNGGGACGCTGTAGGTGGCGTTGTTACCGACCTCGTCCCAAGCCAATACGGTCATGGTGAAGGAAGTGGGGGGGTCGTCGTCGACGTGGTCGAAGGTGTAGATGAGTTCCTCAGGACATCCCCACTGGTTGCCCCAGCCGGAGCCCTGACGGTTGTATCCGCTGAACATGATGATGCAAGCGAAGTTGTCGCCCTCTGGGTCGTAGGTGCCCGTGGTGTTGATGGTGACGGTGCCCGTTTGCGGCATGATGAGTTCGCTCCACGGGTTGAGGGCAGGTTCGAAGTCAACCACCAGCACCGGTGCGAAATTGACCAGTTCAATGGTTCGTATTTCCTCCACGCAATGAGCGATGTCGCACACTTGGAGACTGATTTCGTGAATGCCGTCGGAGAGTTGGCAGTACGGTGGGTTCTGTGTGGAGGCATCCCCGTTGACGAAGAANGGGGCGCCGCCGGCGGGATCGTCGTTGCTGCTGAAGACACCTGAACACCCTGCAACGATGTCGTCGTCAAGCGAACTTCGCCATTTGAAGGTCAAGGCATCGTTGTCCAAATCCCACGAATCGCTGGCGTTGAAGAACACCTCTCCCCCCGACGGGAAGACCGCTCCGTCCTCGGGGGATGTCCAGTAAATAAACGGGGCTTGATTCGANAGNGGAAGGTGGCAGTAGACCACGAGGTCGCCACCAAACGTCGCCGTGGTGGTGTTCTCCACGCTGAAATAACCGCAATCCACCTGCACCGTGTTGAGAGCGCTGGCACCCGAGGCGGTCCAACGCTGGCTGATGAAGTCGGGCAGGAACAGGTTTCCATCGTTTCCGGTTGGCACGGTGATGGACGGTTCAAAGGACGTGAACGTGACGTTCACCGAAGCCCCCGGTATGCCGTTGGAGTAGTTGTTGACGACCCACACCGACAGGTCCCAAGCCACGTCGAGGGTGGCCCCGCTGGCCAAGACCGCTGCGCTGGCAGAGACGTTGACCGGCTGGTGGAGGTGGAGGTTGGACGTACCGTCCAAGTTGAGGACGGTTGGGCTGCCTGAACCGGCACGGTCGTCGATAAGCCCCGACCAGTTCACATGACTGTCGGTGAGGGTGATGCTGCCCGTGCACGCCGATGAAATTCGATTGCCGTGGCCGTTGAGCGAGGGGTGTCCCTCGAGCAACACGCACTGCGTCCCTGACAACACCGAGTTGTTGAGGTAGGAGGGGAACTGGCCGTTGTTGTCGCCTCGCCATTCCAGTCCGCTGTGGTTTCCGGCCATGGTCAAGCCGTTGACTTCGACCGCTGCTCGATGGAATTTCACCGCTGGCTGACCGGGGGTTTCCGCCTCGACGTGAGCGTTGGTCACCTGCACTCGGCCGCTCGCTCCGCCCGGCATGGTATCGCCGTTGTCAACTTCGAAGGCGGGCATGGTCGGGTTGTTGTCCTCGAGATGAAGGCCTTCCAGCCAGAGGTCAACCGAGTTGACGGCCAAGACGCCCTGCCCCGTCGAGCCGCTGATGCTGCAGTTACGGCATCGGACATCACCGGAAGCGGACTCAACGTTGTTCGATTCAAAGTAATACAAGCCCGCTTGTTCCTCAACCGTTGCCGAAGGTGAAGCGCCGTTGTTTTCAGCGGTCAGGTTCCCGAAATCAATGCGCCTTGCGTCGAGCACGTGAGCCGCCGAGTAGCCGTTGTCGGCCATGTGCATGCCTTCGACCACCACCGTCGCACGGTCGACGATGATGCCTTGCTTCGTGTTGTTGTGCAACACCCAATCGCTGCCCTGCATGGCACCACCCGAGTTGGAGTGGATGCCGGGCCCGACCGACCCAGAGACCTCAAGCCCGTCAAAGGTCGGGGCGAAGAACGACGAGCGAATCGCAATGCCTGCTTCGTGGGGACCCTGACCNGGATCACCGGAATTTCGCACGGTCAAGTTGCGGAAGGTGGTGCTGGAATCCACGAAGTAGAGACGAACACCCACGGTCGTGGAATCTTCGATGAGGGTGTCGTCAAACCAGGCACCGGTGGCGTTGACCTCCAAGGCAGCGTAGCCGATGTTGGGCGTCTTGGCGTCCGGCCCACCGGTGCCGGTGATGGTCAGGTTGGTGAAATCGGCGGTTTCGTAATTCGTGTAGTTCGTGTGGTTGTTCTTGTCCACGTAGACACCGCGATACATCGAATCGCTGATGTGGGCGTGGCGCACCACGGCNTGGGTGTAGCCACCGTCGTCGATGTGGCGAATGACGATNCCCGTATCGGAGGATGAAATCGANATGTTGGTGAGCAAGGGCTGGCTGTCCTCNACCCAAATNCCGGCCGCCATGGCCCANGATGAACCCGTNCAGTTGTCGACGGTGATGCCTTGAATCAGNCCNCCCGANCCNCCCCANATGTTNACCGCNCGNGTNAGGATNTCNGAAAAGANGGCNCGNTTNACGATGGGNGTNGANCCNGNGCCNACNGANAGNCCGAGNCCNTAGCGCCAGTCNNCTTGNAAACCNAGGTCGCGCCCTGCCTGGTCAACGAACAAGTCGGTGATGCGCGGCGCAGCCGATGAAAACAGGTCCACGGCCACGCGGTCGGGGTTGACCACGGTGAGGTTCTCCATCACGGGGTTTGAACCGTAGACGGTGACCCCGTAGATGGCGTCCTCAATGGTGAGGTTTTGCACGAGTGAGCCGCGACCCGACGAGGAGGCATTGAACTGGATTCCCTCGTGATCGCCGAGTCCCGAGGCCTCGAGGACCACGGGGCAAGACTGCGTGCCCAGCACGGTCAAGCGACCGTCGACGACGATTCGCTCGTTGGCAGGAAGACGGACCACCGTGCAAGGTTGTATGATGACCTCATCGGCCACGCCAATGGTGTAGGTGCCGGTGAGGGTTTGCGTGCCCGACCAGGTGGTCTGGGCGCGACCCTGCGCTTCCTCAACCGGTTGCTTCGACTCCCCACCAAGTGGTGCTGGGGGGACGGTGTGCATCGCCAGCGGAAGGAGAAACAGCAGGACGAGGCACAAGGCTGTCCTCACCGTGGCTCCTTGGTTCATACGCCAAAGCAAACCGCTGTCCTTCTTCAAAGGTCCCCCCCGATGTGACCGTTGAAATTGTGCAGGAACCCATAAGACCCGATTTGGAATCCAGCGATTGATGCCCGAAGCGTTTGTGCTGTTCAAGACCGAACCAACGCATGAGCGGGAGGTTTACCTCACCCTCAGCGACCACGAGGGTGTGGCCGAAGTGCACGCCCTGTACGGGGAATTTGACTTGCTGGTCCGCATCAGCTCACCCACTTCGAAAGAACTCTCTCACCTTTTGATGGAATCCTTCCGCCGCATCGATGGCGTGAAGGAAACCCAGACGCTGATCGCCGTGGAGGCCTGATGTCATGGCGATTGGATTTGTCCTGATGACCACGCTCCCGGGGCAGGAAGCCGCCGTTCGAGAAGCCCTTTCGGGCGTCAGTTTGGTGACCGACCACTGGATGCTGTTCGGGGAATACGACCTCATTGCGCGAGTGCAGGCGGACGAGGAGTTCGCCCTCACGCAGTGCATCGTGGAAGAAATTCGGCAACTTCCGGGCATCAAGGACACGAAGACCCTCATCGGGGCAGAACTCTGAGCCTACAGCACGCGGTGCAACCGACGAGCCGCCGCTTTTGCTGCCTCCACGCAGCCCGCTTGACGGAACCAGCGGGCCGACTCACGGAGCGCTGACGCAGCGGAGGACGGGTCAACGTGGCCTTTGAGGTACCACCACCGTGCGGCGTACCGATGTTGAGGCGTGCCCGTTTCAGACCACGTGTCGGGCGATGGAAGCGAGGCGAACAGGGCTCGTGCCTCAGGGCGTTGATGCTTGACAAGGTGTTCAGCGTAGGTCAGGCCCACGGCGCCACGATGGAACGCGCTCGGCTGCGCCGCCAATGTTTTCTCGTAGGTCGCCTGATGCATATCGGGCGTTTCGTTGAACGCCAACATGGCTTTGAATCGAGCACGAAGCACAATGGGGTCGAGGGGATGCGACAGCGACTCGAGGCCTTCCACCAAGGCTTCCGCACGCTCACGGTCATCGTCGAGAAGCGCCATTGTGTGCTGCACGAGGCTCATGCTCACGGTCATCGAGGAGCGAAGTTCAAGGCGTTCAGGGAGCTGAATTTGTTGGAGCATCCGTTGGACGGCGGCAAGGTCGGGTAGGTTTTGCTCGTCAAACAGACGGTCTTCCAAGCGTTGAACAGCGGCCTTCAGCAACCAACGCGCACCGTCCTCGGCACCGCCTTGGTCGAGTTGGAGGTTGAGTAAACGGTCCGCTTCATCGGTGTCGCCCTCCAGCACGGCGAGCCCGTGTGCCAGTTCTCGACGCAACCCCTCGGAGCGGACGGACGCCAGGTGTTCGCGAACGTTGGCCGTTTCTTGACGGTGGAGGGCGATACGCCCGGCCCAGTAGTGCAACTGTTCATCCTCGGGCCGCTGCTGAGTCGCACGGTCGAAGATGACGGCCAAAGCACCCCCTTGGTCGACCATCAACCGATCAAACTGGGTCGCCAGAATCTCCTCAAGGCCCTCCTCTTCGAGGGCAAGTCGATGATAGAGGTAAAGCACGGCGTAGGCAGGGGTCGCAAGGTGGGCTCCCCAATGGTCGGCTGCTCGACGATGGAGGGCCACGAGTCGCCCCTCGTCGAGCATCGTTCGGCGTACGTTGCGGATGAGATGTTGCACTTCGACCGCTTCGTTGTTGGTCGACCAGCGGAGCAAAGCACGTTCGTCAAGTTCACCGATGTGGTCCTCTCCACGGATTTCATCGGAAGGGAGAGGGCGTGGAAAAAGCACCATGTCATCGAGCGATTCGAGCGCATCGTCGCTCAGACCGTCGAGCATGGTCTGTTCAACAAAGGCTTGAATGTCGGCACCTGCCTCAGGGAGGGGGTCGCCCTCTCGGTAGAGATTCAGCGCCATCGGATGACCGTCAAGGGCCTTGGCCACGTCAAGACGGGTGACTTCGTCGAGGTGCTCGCCAAGGAGGGTCACGGCTTCCTCTGCCGGAAGTGTTCCCAGTCGGAGCAACGGCCAGTCAAACCGGTCGGGGACCGGTAACCGGCCGCCCAACAGCAGACGATGCCCTCGTCCCAGTAACCCATCGAGAAGGTCGGCCACCGTCGATTGATGCCGTGGGTCCACGCGATGAACGTCGTCCACCACCAACACGGTCGGGCCGCTGACGTCAAGGTGCTCAACCATGGCCTCGAGATCCTCGGGAATCGGTTCGGCTCCGTTCGTCCACTGTTCAACAAGAGCGACAGCGTCGCTGAGTTGGTCCACGGTTGCCCATCGAACATCCGTTTCTTGCCGAGCCGCCCACGCTCGCAGAAGCGTCGTCTTTCCAACACCCGAAAGACCCCCAACCAGCGCGTGGCCGTGCTCTTCGAGCAGGTTCGTTAGGGTCTCAAGTTCCGCTTGACGGCCCACGAGAGCCGTGGTCGACGGCGCCTTGGATGCGGTCGCCGTGCTGGCTTTGGTGGCTTCCTCCGGGTGTTCATGCAGCCATCGACGACCGGATTCAGTGATGTGATACACCTGCCTGCGTCGAGCGCCACCACCGATGACGTGCGCCACGCGAACCGAGATGTATGCCGCGTCCAAGAGGGCCTTCAGCGGCTGGTTGAGGCCGGAACGAACGACGCCCATGGCGTCCGATAACCCCGGCAAAGAGACCTCCCGAGGAACGTCCCATGCCTGCGAAAGAGCATCGGGGAATCCCCCGAGGTAGCGCAAGAGTTTCTCCTGGCTTCGGCTCAGCATGGGAACGACAGGAAANNCTCGGCCGCCTCCTTCATCAANCATCCCNNANGTTGTGNNNNCNNGGNNACAGGGTTGNCCTTTTGAGTCATGGCAGGCGTGGTGTNGAGCATGCCCGTGGANTTGGCTTCGGCNGACCTNCCACACGAACCGGGCGTCTACCTGTTCAAAAACGCGCANGGNCGNGTNCTCTACGTNGGNAANGCCACGCGCCTCAACGAGCGCATTCGCTCCTACTTTGCCAGCAACCCCGACCGCCACATGATCCCTGAACTGGTGGAGCGCGCCGACGACATCGAGTGCATCGTCACCCAAACNCCCCAAGCCGCTCTTATCCTCGAGCGACAGTTGATTCGCGAACACATGCCGCGGTTCAATTCCATGCTCAAGGACGGGAAATCCTTCCCCTACCTCGCCATGACGAACGAAGAATACCCCCGCATCATGTACACGCGGCGGCCGCCAAAATCCGCTCAACAATGGGGGCCCTTCCCCAACGCCGGCGCCGCCAAGCAGGTGATGCAGCTCCTTCGACGGCAGTTTGGCATCCGTGACTGCAAGGAATTGCTTCCCCAAGGCTGTCTTTCCATGCACATCGGCTTGTGCGCCGGGCCGTGCATTGACGGGACGGGGTACGACGAACGAGTGAAAACCGTCCGCCGGGTGCTCAACGGCGACGCTGCTCCCCTGCTCGAAGAATTGGTCGCCGAGATGGAAGCGGCCTCGGAGACGCAAGCCTACGAGGTGGCCGCCCAACACCGCGACATGATTCGAGCCGTTCGTGCGACGACGAGCCAACACGTCGTGTCCAGCAAGGTCTACCGGGACTGCGACGCCATCGGCATTGCCCATGAAGGGGACTTGGCGGCCCTGGTCGTCCTCCACGCCGACGAGGGCGTCGTGCAAGGTCAGGAAGCATGGCCGGCGGTTCATCGCGGCGACCTGGGTGAAACCGTCTCGATGTTCATCGCCGAACACTACGCCCACCGCACGCCGCCCCGATTACTGCTCTCGCCCGTGCCCGTTTTTGACGGNCTCCAGTCGTGGTTGAACGAGCGACGAGGCTCGTCCGTCGAGGTTCGAACGCCGCAGCGCGGCGATTTGGAAAATCTGGCGACCTTGGCTCGCCAAAACGCCGAGATTCAGCTGCAACGCATGGCNAACAAATCCAGCGGCTCGCTCGAGCAACGGGCCGCTGATGAGGGCGCCAAGACCCTGGGCATGAACCAACTCGACCACATCGTCTGTTTCGACATGGCGCAACTTCAGGGCGACGAACGCGTCGGAGCAAGCGTTGTGATGCGCAACGGCCGACCGGCCAAGAGCGAGTACAGGAAGTACATCGTCAAAGGCGATGCTCTGGACGATTTACGAATGATGAAGGAAGTCGTNGTTCGGTGGGCGAAGCGCCAGGAAGAATGGCCCGACCTGCTGCTCATCGACGGCGGTGAAACCCACCTGAGCACCATTCAGCAGGCCCTTGAGGAGCACGGTTGGGCTGACCGATTCCCGCTGGCGGCCCTTGCCAAACGCGAGGAGACCGTCTTCCGCTACGGCCACGACCCGCTCGTGCTCGACCGTGCAGGCCGCGTGCTGGTTCACGCTCGCGACGAAGCCCACCGCTTNGTCAACACCTTCCACCGCAAACGACGCAGCCGAACTCGTCTGGCCGACCCGCTGGANGGCGTGGAGGGGCTCGGCGCCAAGAAACTCCAAACCTTGCTCCGACATTTTGGTGGACGCAAAGGCATCGAGCACGCCGCTGTCTCGGAGCTCGTCACCGTGCCCGGCATCGGCCCGGCGCTGGCCGAACGCATCCACGAAGCCCTGCGCTAACGGGACAATTCATCGATGTAAGCCATGTCCTCTATCGTCTCACCGTGCCGAAGGGCCGGACTGGCGAACCCTGCGAGGTCCGCGAACTCGTGGTCGCCGAGTTGGGCTTTGGTGACCGCCGCCTGCCGGTTGGCCATGGCCGCCTTCTTTTTCTTCTTCTTGAGACGACGGCGACGGACGAACATCACCACCAGCAGCAGCACGATGGTTGGATAGACCCAGAACTGAATCAGGAAGTACAGCCAACCAACTTGAATTCGGAAGGTCAGGTCGTCCTCAAATTCACCCGGCGGAACGATGTAGGTGATTGTTTGACGTCCGCCGTCCTCGGTGATGATCAGGTTGCCCGCTGAAGAGGAAGCGTCCACGAGCGTCACGCCACGCGGAAGCGTGAACGTGATCGGACCGGTGTAGGCCGCACCGTCAATGGGGGATTCAACCCCCTCGTATTCGGTCGGTAGGTTGGTGTCAACGGGCCCGGTGGAGAGGGTGATGGTTTCCTCGTTGGTGGGCGGATAGGTCAGCCCGTCGCCGCCGATGATGGAGGACCTCAGGGCTCGAGTCATCACGTCGCTCAACGTTTGGAGGGGCTGATGGAACACGGACTGAATGCTGCTGGTGACGATGCTCAACTGAATGTCCTCGGGGTTGCCATCTGACAAATCGCTCCAGCCGTCGGCCGTTCCGATGGTGAATCGCACCTTCGGTATACGAAGCGAGAGAACGATGGGTTCGTCGTCGCTCACGATTTCATCGGGTGCCTCAATGCCTGAGATGCCGGTGATGAGTTCAAACGCCGAAAGGTCGACCACGCCAAACGGATTGTCGTCGTCCTCGGAGGCCAGCGTCCCAAACCCGTGTATAGCGTCGGTGGCGAGTACTCCGAGTCGGTTGGCGAGGTCCTTCATGCCTTGGCGGGTCGCTTCGAGCCGCAAGTCGTCGCAGTCATCGAAGTTGGACTTGATTTCGTCGTTTTCGCACCACGGAATCGGAACGCTGCCGTCGAGAGGGTCGTCCATCCGGCTGGAGAGATCGATGATGAGTCGCAAGAGGTCGGACGGGAACGCCTCCATCTGACCGCAGGCTTGGATGTCAGGCTCATCGATGCAGCGCTCGCCGTTCACGAAACCGATACGGTAGATGCTCAGCTCGGCGTCGAGCGCCATCGTGACGCTGAAGGAACCGCTCCATTCGTTGAAGTTCACCGAGGACAGGTCAAGCGCCACATCCGACTCCACGCACGTGCTCTGATTGGCATAGCAGAGAACCCGCCCGTCTTCGTTGGTGATCTCGTGCTCCCAATCGTAGGGGTCAAGCCCCGTCAGGGAAAGGTCGAGGGAACTGGCGGCCTCAAGCGATTTGGTCAAGGTGATGGTTGAGGTACCGTCCACGGTGGTAACCCAGTCGGGAAGGATGATCTCGACGGTCAAGTCCGCCGGAGGCAACCCGCTCAGGTCGACCGCGTTGAGGAAGGATTCCCCGATGAGCGCCTCGATGCTAAATCCGGCGTTCATCAAGCGTTCAAGGTCGCTGGCCTGCACGTTTTCGAGGAAGTCCACGACTTTGGAGTCATCATCGTCCACCTGAGCGATGATGATGTCGATGAATCGCATGGAAAACGGCTGACTCGTGGTTTGAAGGTAAATCGGATAGGTCTCGTCCATCGCGTTGGGTCCTTCCAAGCAGTAGTGCAGCACCTGGCCGGCGGCGACGGGCTCGGTGCACCCCGTGGAATGGCTGTGGTTCAAGCCGCCCACCGATTCGAAAATCCCCGTGCCGTCGGTCACTGAAACCCATTCCAAGTCGCTCATGGTGATGTCGCCCACGCCGGCGATGGTGTTGCCGATGCCCTCGACGATGTCGCCCACCGGGAACTGGTTGGTGAACTGCGTCAGGTCAACGATGTCGTTGTGGTAGGCGAGGCGAATGCCGTCGGCCGTGATCACGGGGACGGAAGCGGACGAGGAGACCTCGAACATGTTGATGCCCCAGCGGTTGAGGGTCTCGGTGTCGAGGTAGTACACTCCGGCAGCGAAATCAATGGTGGCCGCGTATTCATCGCTCAAATCGATGACGAGGTTGAGATCGATGGCTTTCGAACCTTCCTCGATGAAGACCGTGGGTGAGGCCGTTGAATTTCGGTGCCCGAGCCGCAAATCCACCCGCTGGACCTTATCACCGTCAAGTTCGGCCGCCAACAAGTGGTTCATTGACCACTCCGCCGCCATGTGGCTGGGTGGCCCGGCACGAGCGAGCAAGGTCCCGTTGACGTCGGTGCCCAGCACCGTCGCATAGGACGAGGGGTTGATGACAAAATCCGCCTTGTGCCCGGGTTTGGTGGTCAGGTCGAAGCTGGTGTTGATCTCAGCCCCCATCGTGAGCAGCCCGCGATAGGTTCGTTCGAGGTCGAGATTCTCCGAGCCCACGAGGTTGAAATTGCTGGCCAGCAGGTCAACCGAGGCCGTGGCTTGGAAGCAAAGAGGTGGCTCAAACACGTTGTCGACCGGCGCTCCTTCAGCCTGAGCGTCGGTGGTTGAATCCGTGGAACACGTCGTTGTTTGACCGCCGCTGGTGAAGGAAGTGATGTATTGGGTGGAGAGGCTTGTGACGGTGCCAAAGCCCGACTCCAGGGCGTCTTGGATGGCGTTGTGGACCTCAGTTTTGAGTTTCTGACCAACGGTTGGTGAGCCCGCTCCCGCCGTTTCGGCGTCAAAGGTGTGGCGGATCAAGTCCGCTGGAGCGCCGTCGTTGGCGTCCAAACCGTCGGTGTCCTCGAGGGTGTCACCGATGGTCGTGCCGGAGCCCAAACCGAGTGAGTCACGCTCGAATTCCCGAACGGCCCACGTCAACTCCAGTTCGATGGAAGAGGTCGAGATCAGGTCGAACACGTACGTTCCTTCCACCCAGTCCTGACGGTGAGGCGTCATGTCATCGCTGTGGTCGTAGGTGTCGCACGTCCCGCCACCAATGCAGGACTGCATCCCACTGGCGCTCACGACGGGGACGAGAAGTTGGAGGGTGAACATGGCCACCAACGTCATCGAAACGGCGTGCTTTGACAGACCGGTTCCGCCAAAGCGTGCTGACATGTTCTCACCTAAGGTCGGGAACTTGAAAGGAGTTACCCTCTTCGTCTTGGCATGGACCTTGCAGGGACCACGACGTTTCTGCTCGTGGATGCAAGCCAAGGGGAGCGGGTCCACGCCCTGCTCAAAGCACAGGGATGGCTGGAGCCCCACGTTGAACCGCTGCGGGCCGATGAAGGACAGGTCGGCTTTCCGCTGGTCCAATCCTCGTTGGCGTCCACCGTTGAGGGCGTCGTGGCCAAGAACCTCAACATCCACGGACAAACCGTGGCNNTCAAGGCCACCAAGCGGGCGTCCGTCGACCCTCACCAGCGCCTCAACGTCGCCACGGAGGGCTGGCTAGCGGCCACGGGTATGGAGGCTCATCTCGCTGACGTCGTCCCGACAAAGTGGGAGCGCTTGGGCGANTTGGCCCTCCTCCCTTACGACCACTGCTCGTCGGACACGTGGAGACGCTTGAGGGGCCACCCCGAAGCAGCGAACCTGTGGTCCGCCATGGCCGAGGCCCTCAAGGTGTCCGCCCTCGGCGTTCAGGCACCCATCGCCAACGACACCTTCCGCTCTTCGCAGGTGGAGATGCTGCTGGGTTCGTCCGAGGTTNAGTTCACCGACCACGGCATGACCTACACCTTTGATGCGGCAAAGGTGATGTTCTCGTCGGGCAACGTCACCGAACGACGACGCATCGGCGCCATGAACATGCAGGGCGAAGTGGTCGTCGACGCTTACGCCGGCGTGGGCTACTACACCTTCCCGATGCTCGTTCACGCCGGGGCAGCTCACGTGCATGCTTGTGAGATCAATCCCGCCTCCCTCGCCGGCCTCCGGGCGGGTGCAGCGGCCAACGCCATCGAGGACCGCTTGACCGTTCACGAAGGCGATAACCGCAAGACGTTGGCCAACCTTCGAGCCCAAGCCGACCGATGTCATCTCGGCCTTTTGCCCTCAAGCGAACCGGTGTGGGAGGCCTGCCTCTTGGCGTTGAAACCCACGGGGGGTGTTCTCCACGTCCACATGAACGTTGAGGAAGAGCGCATTGAGGCGTGGACCAACCAAACGGTGGACCGGTTCCGCAACATGGTGNAGGTGCATCAACTCGGCTTTGAAGTCGAGGCGCTGCACCTTGAACGCGTCAAATGGTTCGCCCCACGGGTGCGGCACGTGGTGCTCGACCTCAGCCTTCGTCCGTCGCTGAATCCTCGTTGACAAGTTCGGCCACGATGAGCGCTTCTGCCTCGAGAACGGGTTCGCCGTCATCGACTTCGGACGCAGTTTTGCTGCCGGGAGCGGTCCGGCCGTACACCGCCAGCGTGATGCCGACACCGACCAGGACGACCGCCAGCGGTACGCCGACGATCAGCACGGCGTCTTCAAGAAACGACCCGTCGCTTTGGGCCTTCACCACGGGGTTTCGAATCGTTCCGTCCGGGTCGGCCACGCCGATCATGTCCATGGAAACGATGCGGACTTCAAGCAGCGGCCTTCCAGCGGACGCGAACGGATTGTCAAGGGCGGTGCCCGTGGGTTCGTCGCTGGTGGGCACGTCGGCAATGGCGCGAATGTGGGTCATGCCGTGGCGTACGATGCCGAAGGTGGCGTAGCCCTCATCGTCCCGATTTTCGGGGTCCAAGCCGTGCGCTTCGGTTTCAGCGATGTACCATTGGGAATCTGCGGAATCGGGGTCGGCACTGCGCGCCATCCCGATGGCGCCGTCCACGTGGGACAGGTTCTCGTTGTGCTCGAGCGGGATGGTTTCGCCCGTTCCCCCGCTGCCACAGGTGGGGCTGGTGCTGGGGTAGACGCCGATGGTCTTGCACGTCGGGTCGCCCGATTGGGTCACAAAATCGTTGATGACACGATGGAAAAACACGCTGTCGTAGAGCCCTGATTCAACNTGTGCAATCATGTTGTTCGTGGTGATGGGCGCCCATTGCTCAAACAACTCGATGATGACCGTCCCTTCTTCCCTGGCCGAGGTCCAACCGGACTGGTAGGAGACGTTCATCGAAATCACGGCGTTGCCGGTGTAGGATTCCATCATCGGTGAATCCTCCGACTCAGGGCGGTCGGTCCATTCGGCGGGGTCGAGGCCAACGGTTCGCCACGCTGGCTCGTCTTCTTGCACGCCCACGGTGGACGAGCCCACGACGGGTGCCATGAAGAGCAACACGAGGAGAACCCCGAGCCCGCGCTGGTGCATGGTCGGGGATGGACTTCACCCCCATGAAAACTACGGCACCGTCGTCCATGAAACATCAACACCAAAAAGGAGGACCTCACAGGTCAATTCATGGACAAATCATCCGATTTCATGCCCAACCTCACGCTCGGCTACGGGGTGTTTCTCGTTGTGTGGGGCATCGCTGTTGGCTTGCTCTCGACCACCGATTCCCTGACACGTTTCATACCGTGCGCGCCCGGTGCAGGGCTGGTGGTCAGCGGTGTTCTTGCCAAAAGCAACCCCGAGCAACGAAAACTCTGGATGCACGTGGCCGTCGTCCTCGGTCTGCTCAGCGCCCTTCTGGGCACCCGCTTTTTCATGGTCATGGGCGACGGAATCGGCTACGCCAGCGGCTCCATGTTGATGTTGTTCTTGACCGGCTCGGCCTACACGGCCTTGTGCGTTCGCTCCTTCATCCAAGCCCGCAAAGCAAGCGAGTAAAGCGTCATCCTCTTGATGGGGGAGCAGCGTCCCANCAACATGGCCGAGGACTCCACGCCCATCGAGGTGGAACTCAAGGTCTCGGAAAACAACACACAGCGCCAGTTGAACTTCTCCGCTGCCGCCACCGTGGCCTTTGCTTTCACCTTCCTGATGTTGGCCATGGTGATCACATCTCCTGCCGCCAACCTGGCCAGCGAAGCCGGGCCGTCGTCGGTCGAATGGTGGAACACACCGCTGGACGAACGCCATCTGATGGACCTGCCCATGGACACCCTTCGGGCTCAGCTTCCCGTCAACGGCACCTACCAGGCCCTGCCCTACGAGGAACACTTTGTTGAGGTGGACCTGCCCGCCAGCGAGCAGGACGCTGGGTTCCCCGGACCCGCCTTGATGCACGTTGCGTTGTGGTTGCCGGACGTGCCCGACGGCACGAAAATCCCCGTCATCATGACCATCCATCCCTACTACGACTTCGGTGGNGAAGGNGTGGCCGGCGACGATTCCGCTCCAAACACCGTTCCCGACGGTGGCGTGGGGAAGTGGGTCTACGACACCTTCGTNCCNCACGGCTACGCCCTCGCTCAGGCTTCGACCTTCGGCACGGGACAGTCCACCCACTGCCAGGACGTCAAGGGCCTCGGAGAGCAAACCGGCATTCAGGCCGTCGTTGACTGGTTGGGTGAGCAAGAATGGTCCAACGGCAACGTCGGGCTGATGGGGAAGTCCTACGCCGGCACCACCAACTGGGAAGCTGCGCAGCAACCCTCGCCCTACCTCAAGACCATTGTCCCAATCTCAGGCTCGATCGGCGTCCAAGAAATGTTCTATAGAAACGGTTCCTCTGAAGCAAGAGCCATGCTNTACGATGCGCTCTACGAAGGCGCCACCACCGATGCTGGCACCGACGACATGCGGATGTGCACCGACGACCTCATCGGTCCGCTCAACCCCCTGACCACCTGGGCGGGCGCCGAATTCGGTGGTGCTGAATGGAACGACTATTGGGACGAGCGTCGCCACCTTCCCGACGTGCTGGCGAACTACAAGGGCAGCGTCTACCTCGTGTGGGGGATGCAAGACTGGAACGTTGACCCCTACCACGCCTTCCCCACCTACCAGCTGATGCGAGACGCCGGCATCAACGCTCGAGCCATCGCCGGCCAGTGGGCGCACAACTACCCCGACCAACCGGACCGCCACAGCGAAATGGGCAGCGGCTACGGTGCCGAGGCCTACCCCAACATGAGCCGAATGGACTGGGCCGTGGAACTCTACGGCTGGTTCAACTACTACCTCAAGGACATCGGGGAAGAGCCCGAGCCGATGGTGCAAATGCAAACCCACGACGGGAAATGGCACGTGGAGGAAACCTGGCCGCCCGCCGACATGGAATGGTGGTCCGTCCCGCTTGACGGTGCGGAGGGCNCGGGCGGTACGGTCAACTCGCAAAACCAACGCTCGTTTACCCTACCCGCGCTCGAGCAAGACACGCACATTTCGGGCATGCCCACCCTTCACCTCGCGGTGAACACGCTGGCGTGCAACGGGGGCCAAATCTTCGCCACCATGTACGCAGACGGGCTTCGAGTGGGCCACGCGACCATGGATGTGCGCTACCGGGACGGGGGCTACGACGCCAAACCGGCAGCACCGTTCTCTGCCTACACGATGCTGATGGAATTCAACCCCATGGACGTTGACCTGAACGCTGGGGCCGTGATCGAAGTGGTGCTCACCGAATCGGGCGAGGACTACCTNCCGAGCCCTTGCGCTGCGGTCGGTCTGAACGTCAACTTCGACGCTTCCTCCACGCTGAGTTTGCCGCTCATCGACCGGCCGGATAACGACGACCGCTGGTTCCTNGCGCCGCCTTGGTGGGAGCAGCAGCCCATTCCGTCCTGAGGCCTCGTCCATGCGCGTGCTGGCGTTTGAGGATCACTACGACATCGAAGCCCTGCTTCTGGCCGGCGGCATTGATGTCGACCAACTGGTGCTTGAACAGCGGTGGAATTCGTCCGACGCCCTCGACCACGTCCGACGCTTTGCACCCGACGTGCTGCTGCTGGACCACTACATGCCGCCCATCAGCGGTCACGAGGTGCTGCGAACCCTTCTCTCTTCGGAGGTTCGACGACCGCCCACCGTCGTCGCCATGTCAAGCGCCTCGGAGAAAAACGACGCCATGGTGGTGCTCGGTGCCGACCGAGGCGTGGTTAAATTTGACCTGGCGTCCCTCGACTTTTGGCCCAAACAAACGCCTCCATGAGCCGGGAACGCCCTTAAGAGCAGGACCGGAAGGGACAACCATGGACACCGCATCGGCGGCCGAGGGTCAGGACCGAACCCTCGTTACGTTGCTGTGTGCCATGACCATCACCGTGCTCGCCGTGATGTTCTACGTCGTGGTTGGAATCAATGACATGCTGGGTGATTCGGGTCGTTCGTACCAAACCTCAGCGGTGCCCATGGTCTTCATCGGCGTGTTCCGCTACGCCTGTGCCTACCTCGCGTTCCACACCGTGGTGTTCTGGATGATTCGAAGTCCTGAGCCGGGACGCATGTTCGCGATCCTGCATGAAACNGGGGAAGAGACCATGATTCGAACCACNGGGTTTGAACGAATCGGGACCTTCAGCAGTTGGACGCTGATGGTCTTCGGGGTGGCGTTTTTCATCGCAGGGACGGCGACGTGGATGGCCGTGTTCAACCTTGATGTCCCTCCGGTCATGAACACGCTCACGGTGATGTTGATGCCCGTCGCTTACGGCGCTGCGTTCATCACGGCCACCGTGGTTCGCTACGTCATCATCCCCGACGAGATTGCGCAAGAGCGCCCGTTTGGGACGTTCTTCAAGAATTATGAATTGGTCATGCACAACTACACGGCAATTTTTCTGGCCCTTGATTTATTCCTGGTGCAGGCAGAACTCCAGTGGCAGTTCGGCATCTTTCCCATCTTCTTTGGAATCGTCTACGTGTTGTTTTCCTACGCATACGCACGGTTGCCGCGGGGGTACTACATCTACTCCTTCCTCGACCCACGCATCAGTATGGCGCCGTTGTACCTCTTGATGCTGCTGTTGGCCTGCTNCCTCTTTTACTTCGGACTGTGGGGCATGAGCCTGCTCATCCAGTGGAATGCGCTGCTGGGCGGAGTGGCCTTGGCGTTCTGGGTCAGCCGAATCGTCCTGTTCCGCCGCCATGTGAAGGACAACCCCTACGCGTTTCAGTCCTCATCGTGACGCTACGGATTGGGAGGGCGTTTCGTGTTCATAGGAACCCAAGACAACCCATCATCGCTTAGTTCAAGTCCCATCGCTTGAGCCTGCCGCAGGGTTTCCTCGCGACTCAAGGGCGCATGGACAACCGAGGCCTCAGCGTCTGAATCCGAATCCGTGCGGCGTGCCCTGTGGTAGCGGCGTGCCCACGTCATGGACCCAGCGAGGAGAAGGAGGCTCACCGTTCCGATGGTGTATCGAATCGATGCACTTTGGTANTCCGAACAATCATCAGGTTCTCCATAACCCGCAAGCATCGCTGTGTGACTGATGCTCATGTCAATGAGGAAAACGAAGAGCACAGGGATGGCGATGGTGTAAAGCAGTGGGTGTTGCAAGCGNCGAGCCGTCAAGTAGTGCCAGAGGAGAGGCACATGGCTGCCAAGCCAGATGTAGTAGACCATGGATGGATGCGTGTCAAGAGGGTTCACCTCCGGTGCGGTAAGGAAAGCATGGCAGCCGAGGGGGCCGCCCTGACCCGCAACAAAGAGCAACATCACTTGAATCGGGACAAGAAGGAAAACAAAAATCGAGGTCAACACTCCAGAGAGGCGGCGCTTTCGCTCGGCGTACACCAACAGAGAGGGCGTCAGCAAAATGAGAGGTGTGAGGGCGAAAAGCGCAACATCGGAAAGAGTCTCATCGAGAAGGATGAGGCTGGTGAGCGATAATCCGTGCACGACAGCGACCTGGAGGACGTTTTTACCAAACACCAGGGCGCTTGGTCGAGGGTGGGGCTGGCGGTTGGTCTTCGCCCACCGGTTAACAAACCAGAGAGCAACGGGCGTGAGGAAGACGGAGTAAACGAGTGGGGAGAGGATATCATCGAACGGGCGAACACCAACCTCGAAATCGGTGATCTCAATGCCAGGCTCCACTGCGACCAAAAAAGAACCGTCGCCAAACCACCCGCCGTCGTCAAAGGCAAGGTATCCCGCAAGCATGGCACGACTCTCCCGTTGGCTTCCATAGCTCATGGGAATCCACCTTGNATCANCTTGAACGACGGCGCNGTCGCACTCGCTGTCGCCCTCTAAGGAACATGCATCTCTTGCGTTGTATCCGCTCGTTCGAATCAAAAGGTCGATTTCATCGGCCGTACGAACGTCCCAGTCGCTTAATTCGCATTCCCCATCTCCAGACACGTAATTCCCACCCGAATCAAGGTCGTCGTAGCTGAAGGTGTAAACGTCGTACTCAACACCTTCCAGGGTGATTGAGCCGGAGGCGGTAAGGTCGCCATCCGATGAACAAGGGATCCCCTCAGTATCCCAGTTTAGAGCAATAAGCACGTTGGAGAAAACGAGGCAAGGAACCAGCAANAAGCCCAAAAANTGACGTTTTTGGTTGACTTCATGCTCGGNGGAATTCATCCNTACTCCTCATCGTAAGGCTGCCACTCGGTTTGACCTTCCTCTCGATACCACCAGTAGCCGTCCTCGTCTTCGAACCATTCNACGCCGTCTTCGTCAATGGAATAGTTGTCGTCGTACTCTTCCTCTTCCTCGGGTTCGGGTTCGGGTTGGGCAGCTGGGTCGGCCATGCCGGTTTCCTCAACGATGCGGCGCTTGGCGTCGTCGACGTCGTCCTCTGCACCGCCGAACACACGGTTGGTGGTGCGGATCTCGGCTTCGTGGTCGCCCTGACGAATGGCGTTGTCCGATTCCTGGTAGAATTCATCGGTCATGCGCTCACGGAACTCTTCGAATTCTTCACGGCCAAAACTGCCGGTGAACTCGTCGCCCTTGGCGCGCATCAAATCGTCAAGNTTGGCACGCTTTTCCCGCTTGAGTTCCGGGGCGTCGGGGACGTCACCGGCGTAGAAGGCGTCCTCTTCGGAGCCGAGTTTNCCGAACACACGTCCCTCAGGGTCGGCCTCCTCNATGGCTTCGATGATGAGGTCGTGTTCTTCCTCGTCAATGCTCTCTTCCTCGTAGGCATCGCCGGCCTGGTCGACCATCGCCTCGAGTTGGTTGGCGAGTTCCTCATCGTCGTCGTCAAACTGGTCAACGAGCTTGTCGATTTGCTTCAGCAGGCGCTCGTAGGGCGTTCCGGTGATGGCGCCGAGGAACCGACCGAACCCGCCTTTCTTCTTCGCCATGAGGTGTGGTTGGACCGACCCTTCTTCAAAGATTGTCCTTCGCGGGTCTTTTGACGGACGGATGTTTGGGAATTTCATGGTGGAGGCNTGGTTGGAGGACCTCATGACCTCCTACAACCGGGATTCNNACGCCCAGCGTGGCGGTTACCTCGCCCAAGTTCACATGCCGGGTGATGTGTTTCAGTCCCTCGTTTGGTGGGCGCTTCAGGCCCTGCCCGATGAAATTCTGGTCGGCATCGACATCGACGGCGACCGTCCTCATCGCAGCGAAGTGGACGCCTATTTCGAGGGCGACGAAGTCCACGACCGTCTGTTTCAGGGGCAAGGCTACGTCATCAAGGAAGCCCACATCGTCAACCGCGGGGATTCGTACTCCGTCCATCACCTCCCTGAGGATTGGACCGACGACATGTTCTCGGCCGACCGCGGCTCAAGGGCCGGCCGATTCACGCACTGGCTCCACACGCACCCCAACGCACCGGCCATCCCCAGCGGGGCCGATGCGGATGCGGCTCAGGAGACCCAAGGCATCGACATGATCCTCGGTCTTCGCTTCTCTCCCGAGGGCCCCTTGCCCTGGTTCGACGACGTGGAGGGAACGCGCCGCACGCTGAAGTCAACCGAGGAGAAAAAGCCCAGAAAACGGTCGTTTTTCGCTCGACATGCCCTTCCCGTGCTCGGTCGTGCCCCGAGCGGTCATGCGATTCATGANATTCAACTCATCGGTTTTCACAAGTCAGGGGTTGGGGTCAACATCGTGTTCGTTGACGACCACGGCTACCCGTACGGTTGGGACACGACCACGGCTCAGCTGGTGGCCTGAACGGCGACGAGTGCATCATGAAGGCTTTCCAGTCGGTCAGGGTTGACCCCGAGGTCGCCCACACCCAAGCGGGAGGCGGAATACAGGGCGATGGCGGTGGCCTCGCCCTGCGGCGTGAACTGAACCACGACGTCGTCGGGAAATCGCCAAAACGGCGTGATGGCAACACCGTGAGCGAACCGTTCGCCTCCATCACCCAACGCCGAATACCCCTTTCGCAACTTGTTGTCCTCCGACCACTCGACCCAAGCACCCCACACCTCGCTAACGTTGGCTTGAATCAGCGTGGTCAATTCGGCGTCCATTCGAACGACGGATTGCGACGAGAGCGAAGCACAATTGGCGGTGGGGTCCGGACAGGTCGGCATGGTGGTGTGCTCGGGGTCGTGGGCGGAAGTGACGATCCAGCCTTGGACGGCCAGCCAGGGTGAGGCAACGAGCAGCAGGGTGAGGGCCACCGACCGCCAGCGGTTCTTGGCCTCCATGGGTTGAGGTGGTCGTTCTGCTTCTTGAGGATGCGCTACGCATTCACAGGAGGCTGGCGGTTCCGCCCGGTGGCATCTCGTCCAGCATGGTCACCGTTTCGCCTCGGAGGCTCGGCCCGATGTGGAAGGTGCCGAAAATGCCCTGGTCGCCGATGTTGTGGGACAGGGAGAACCAGGTCCGGCCGTAAGCGTCCACGCGGATGTCGAGGAAATCGCCGAGACCGCCGCATCGGTTGTAGCCGCAATCCGGTTCGGTGTCGATGGGGTCGTCGATGCCGTTGAGTTGAACGGTGGTCAACAGCGGTGTTTCGTTGAAGGCGTCGGTCGTGTACGTGAGGTAGGCGTTCCAGACTTCGTCTTCACCAGCCGTCTCGCCGACGTAGCCGAAAGCCACGGTGCCCTCATCGCCGGCCACGACGACCGGGAAACCGGTGCCGGAGAGGTTGATGGGTGGGGCGATCATCGTGGCGTTGGACCACGTCTCGCCCTGGTCTCGGGAGTACGACCAGTAGGGCTTGTTGTCCAGNCCGTTCCACATGGCGTGGACGTTGCCAGCTGAATCCACCTCNACCTGCGCTTCCTCGGCGTTCCAGGTGTCGGCCGTTCCGGTGATCTCGGTGGGCAGCGGATGCTCGGTCCATGAGATGCCGGCGTTGGTCGTGCGGAACACGGAGTAGCCTTCGCCCGTGCAACCCTTGTTGCCGCGGTAGAAGTTCCCGTCAATGCTGCCAACGAGGTGAGCGGAAAGACCGCCCGATGAACAGGTGACCGGCGCACCGGACGTTTCCGGGCCCCACGTGGCGCCGCCGTCTTGGCTTGATGAGCAGAGCGGATGCGGCGCGTTGCCGTTGATGCAGAACATCCAGGTCGTGGGGTGGAACATGGCGGGCATGTTGCTGCTGGCGATGGTCTGGTGGTCCTGAACGGAGTAGATCTGGGTGGCCACGCTCGGGCCGTTCCACGACGCTCCGTCGTCGTCGGACCACTCCACCGTCATGCCGAGCAAGGCGTGCATGTCGAACTTCATGATGCGGCTGGTCCACGGGTCGACGTAGATGTAGGGGTCGTTGGAATTGGCGATGGGGAAGAACGGGTCGTACACGTTCTCGCAGGAATAATCCAGCGTGCCCGTCATGCCGATGAGGTCGCAGGCCACCACCGCGGTGGAACCGGCTGGACCGTTGCCGTAGGAGGACATGAACAGCGTGTCGCTCTGCGTGATGCCCATGGTTGGCTCAAAGGTCGACATGCCGATGCTGTAGTAGGTGCCCTCTGCAGGGTAAGGCAGGTTGCGTCCGCTCAGGTCAACCGTATCGTCGCCCCACACNTCAACGGCGTCGGGGAAGTGGTACCAAGTGAGTTCAGGACGCTCAAACGTCCAGACGCTGGAGACCACCGTTTCCTCTTCCACTTCGGCCTCACCGAAGCAACCNGACANGGACATGGAGACCATGAGCGCCGCCAGCAAGACCGCACGACGTGGGTTCATGTGGCCACCTCTGGCTTCGTGAGCATAAGCCTTGTTGCTCGCTTTGACGGGCGATTTCTTTCACTCGGCCGGAACGCCCTCGCTGTTCCAACCGCGGTGCTGGTAGTAGGCCGCCATGCAGGCCGCCTCGTCGTCGTCGTCCATGAACGAGACCATCCCGGCCGCCACGCCGGTGGGAATGGGTTCCCTTCGAAGTCGCCAGGAAAGGAGGTCTTCCTGAGCCGCTGTTTTGCCTTGCCGGGCCCAATGCTCCACGTTCCACTGACGGGCTTGGTCCCACTGCACCCGAGCACGCTGCATCAGGTCGTCCCAGGTGCAATCNTCACCGGTCGTGGCCTTCCAGGCCTGAACCATCACGTCGTCGGATGTGGCCCCTTTGGCGAAGGCGCAGAGGATCATCGAATCGCGAATGACGATGCTGTGCTGGCTGTCCACCAGNTCCTCCATCAAATCCACGGCCGAGCGATTGGGCAGCCCGGTGGGCGCTTTGTAGCCGGCCCGCATGTGGGACGCCCCCACGTTGGCCGTCATGTAAGCCATGGCGTTGCCGCGCTTGCCGCGCGGGTCCCACGCCGGCAGGTCGAGGCCCTTGCAGTGCGCCGTCAGGCGCGTGGTGGGGTGGCCGGTCAGAGCTTCGATGTGTTCGCTGGCAGCCACGGCACCGGCCGTCAGGGTGCCAAACAGGGTGCCGTCCCCAGGGGTGGCGTGAGCGAGCAGGTGAAGGGCGAGCGGCGGCAATTCGGGAATGCCAAANGCCCACGGCACGACGTCGCCCTNCCGGTAGGACCCGAAGTCAAACGGGGCGTGGAAGTGGTCGGCCCAGCCCTCGGGCAGCCAGCCTCGCTGGGCCGCCTCGCACATGAACGAAAGCGCAGCGCCGCCGGAGATGGTGTCAATGCCCAAACGGTTGGCGGCGTCGTTGCCGTCCATCACGTCGAGGCTTGAGCCGATGCCGAGGTTGGCCCCGAGCATGGCGAGGGTTTCGTACTCGGGACGGTCGACGCGGTTCACGTGAACCGGGCGTCCACGCATTTTCACGCCGTCCACCGTCGGTCGGTCGGCCGCTTCGCAGGCGATGGGGCAGGGAGCGCAACACCCGGACTGCTTGGCATCGGGCAGGGATTCGTGCCAGTGCTCACCCGAGAGTTCGTGGGTGTCCATGGCCGAAACAACGGTGACGGCGGAGGCTCCTCCGGCGACGGCTTCCGCCGTTTGACCGCCCGCACCGCCGCCGACTTTGAGGGCCGACAGGTCCGGAATTTGGGCGTCCGTGGAGGTGTAGTTCGCNGTGGGCATGCGGCCGTTTTCAGCGGCGTAAATCGGGCCTCGGCTGGTGCCAAACGCGTAGAACGGGTCGCCGTACTTTCGTCGCTTCCCCATTTCCTTGCGCTGTTCCTTGATGGCGTCGGCCATGGAGAATTCTTCGGCGTAGCGCATCGCGGCGGCCGCCTCTTTGCTGGCCTTGACGGTGAACGCCTTGAGGCGCTTGAACCCAAACGAGGCCCCGGTGCCGCCGCGACCAGCCGCCCGGCGTCCGGCCGTGAGCGGGGAAGCGATGCGAACGCCGTTCTCGCCGGCGGGTCCGATGGACAGGCACTCGCCCAGGTCGTCAAGCGCCTGCTCGACCTCCCAGGTCGTCTTGCCCACAAGGTCGNCGGCGGGGTGGAGGGTGGCGGAGGCGTCGTTGATCTCGAGGCGGACCCAGGATTCGCTGGCGCCGGTGATGAAGAGACCGTCCCAGCCTGCTTTTCGCAGGTCGTGGCCGATGTTNCCGCCGATGTAGGTGTCNATGTAGCACTCGGTGAGCGGCGAGCGGGTCACCACGACGGCGCGCCCCGAAGAGCCCACCTTCGTGCCNTGGTAGGGGCCGGTCATGAACAACAGCGGCGTGCTCGGATGCGAGGCNGCGTCCATGCGTCCGGTGATGGGGTGCTGATTGGCCGTGGCCGCTTCGTAGTCCGTCGTGTCCCANTCGACNAGGAGTTTGGTGGCGAGGGCTTTGCCCCCCATGTGCTGAATGCACCACTCGTGAGGAATGTCACGAGCCTCGCAGGTCCCGGCGGTCAAATCCACCCACAGCACCCTCCCGGGGAAGCCATCAAAGCGCCACGGGTGGGTCATGGGAGGCGGTTGACGAGGACCACGAAAAAGGCACCGCAGCNTCAAGCCGTTTCGTAGGCGGTCGCTTGGGTGGTGGGGTAGAGACCTGCCGCCACCGCGACGGCCAGCACGACCGAAGCCTGAACCATCCACAGGTTCTGAGCGGTNAATTCGTCCAGCATCAGCGACGTCGCCATAGCGGCGGCCTCGAGGGCAGCGGTGGCAAACTGGACTTTGCCCATGTCAACGCCCGGCGATTTGAGCCAGAGCCACGAGCCCACGACGTTGGTCCCGATGAGCGCCGCTCCAATGGTGCGCAGCCAGGCCGTGTTGACGGCTTCGGCCTCGAGCAGGTCGCAGAACACGTCGGGCACCAGCAGCAGCATCAGGCCGTAGCCCAGCGAAGCCCAGAGGTTCACCTGCATGGCGAGCGTGCCGATTCGCATGTTGTCCATGAACGCCGTTCTGTAAGGACCGGTTATGGGTTTGGCGGCCCCGTTGCCTCACAGGTCGTCCTTTCGCTGCCAGCCNGTCTCGGTGCGCTCGTAGACGATGGGCACGCCCGTCGGGACNTCCAAGCCGAGNACNTCNTCTTTNGAGAGNCCGTCAAGGTGCATGATGATGCTGCGCAGCGAGTTGCCGTGAGCCGCCACGAAGACGTTCTTGCCCCCGTCAATGGCGGGAATCAGCGTGGACTCGAGGTAGGGAATCGTGCGGGCGGCCGTNANNTCNAGGGACTCGCCNTTCGGNGGNGGCACGTCGTAGGANCGTCGCCAGATGTGGACCTGGTCGGCCCCGTACTTCTCACGGGTGGCGTCCTTGTTCAGGCCCTGAAGGTCGCCGTACATGCGCTCGTTGAGCTGCCAGGCGACGTGAACGGGCAGCAGGTTGTCCTGACCCGCTTCGCCGCGGATTTGGGCCCATTCTCGCATGCGGGTTTCGTTCTCCGACATNCCNTCCTCCACNTCGGTGGGGTACTGGANNACNGGNGTTTTGCCNCTGNCGTGTTCGGACANGGCGATCATCGCCGTCATTTGGGCTCGNATGAGGGTGGAGACGTGCACCTCGTCGATGGGAAGATGGGCAATGGCACGACCGCCGTCTCGGGCTTCGTCAATGCCGTTGGGGGTCAAAGGAAC
>PBOE01000016.1 GCA_002725275.1 Methanobacteriota archaeon | reverse complement strand
CGAGAAGGCTTGAACCTTTTTGAGCCGCCATGTCTCTATCTCCTAGCTGTCAAACACAACGACTCGAAATCTCATGACACCGTGCCGCGTTATACCATCTTGCTCCAACGAAACTGTTTCAAACTCATGTCGAATGTTTACCAATGAAGCACCACTTACCGTTATATCACTATTGTGAAGTTCGGTAAATATCTGTTGCATTATAACCTTAACATCCCTAAAGCCCCCGCGATACTGCGACCACACATGAATGGTTATGGTGTGTTCATTTGCATCCAGTGTTTTGGTGGCTATGTTTGTGCTGGTTTCTTCGCCAATCCTTATATACGGGTACGCCGTATTTTCTGGCACATCATCAAATACCACCGACCCAAATCTTGTGTCGCTCGGCCAGAAGTACTGCGTAGCCATCATTGAAGAGAAAATTTCAACCGGGGTGATTTTACGTGATGACTGTTCCAGAGAAATCGTTGATTTGGCCTACGTAGACAGGAAGTCCGAAACAGGACCTGGGTTGTTTTTCACAATTGTTTTTTTCCTTGCTGCCTTGTTTTTTTGGTCCATTGATATTCCATTTGTTCCGATCGTTCTGGCTCTCTTCGGATGCGTACTTGGAGGAGTGACAGCGTACATGCGTGCAGAGGACAAATACAAAAAAAAGATCATAAGAAAGCATGGCCCGACCGAGCAAGGCAGTGTTTGCACACTCATTCCAAAACACAATTTAATTTTGGATTTTACATGGTTCGGGAAAGAGATTTTTCTAAGTGTGTGCGAAAAGATACCCGATGATTACTACGTATCTGTTGGCCATGAAGAAAGGTACAGCGGTGGTGACCACAGTACACGTACTTGGACAGATAATAAGGTATATCTGAAGTCAAAGAGCCAAAGATGGAGATTTTTCTTAGGCATTTGGAAAGATATTGAATCTGAAGAGGAAGCCATTGAGCGAGTATCCGAGGAAAATTGGAGAAATTATTTGCGTGCTCCAATGGTCTTTGGGGAAAAACAACTGATATCGTATGATCAAAAAAGATTGGTCATGTTTCACGGTTCAGTGCTTTTGCTGGCGTATGTCATTTGGTCCTGGCTGGGCTGATCATATTGAACGTCAAAGCAGTCCGCCCCAGACGTAGTTCAGACACAACGGTGCCGTGTATTTGACAACAAAAACCGCAAACCGCGTGGCCAAAAGGGATGGTGGACGCTGGGGGATTTGAACCCCCGGCCTTCTGGTTGCAAACCAGACGCTCTTCCAACTGAGCTAAGCGCCCTTGTAAGCCGAGCGGTGTGCCACTCCCTTTTGAGCCTTCACCTACGCAGAACAGCGAATCAAACGCAGTCGATGGTGGCGTCGCGGTCCGGCCCGACGCCCACGCTGGTGCAGGGCACACCCACCAAGGCTTCGAGTTTCGCAATGTACTGTTGGGCGGCTGCAGGCAGAACAGCGATGCCCTTCCCGGATTCGTTGGCGTGAACCGCCATCGCCAACCACTCGGAAAGCGGAAGTTCGGGGAAACCCGGCATGGTGATGTAGACCGGTTTGCAGCGAGCCAAGGCGGATGCGGTGGACGGCAGTTCGGTGATCTCCCTGCCGTCCAGTTCGTAAGCGACGCAGATTTTCAGTTCCTCAAGTCCGCCGAGGACGTCCAGTTTGGTCAGGGCAAGACCCGTGAACCCGTTGATGCGTTGAGCCTGGCGCATGACCACAGCGTCAAACCAGCCGCAACGGCGCTTTCTGCCCGTGGTGGTTCCGAATTCCTTGCCGACCGTTCCCATGTGCTCGCCCGCCTCGTCGTCGAGTTCGGTGGGCATGGCGCCGTGGCCGACTCGCGTGATGTACGCCTTGGTGATGCCGATGACGTCCTTCACGTGCCCGGGGTGAATCCCAGCGCCGTGGGTGGCGTTGCCTCGGGAGGTGATGGATGAGGTCACAAAGGGGAACGTGCCCTGGTCGATGTCGAGTAACGTCCCCTGTGCGCCCTCAAGGATGACATGCTCGCCAAGTTTGAGGGCGTTGTCGAGCATCAAACCGGTGTTGGCGATGCACGAAGCGTAGGTCTCGTGAATCCAAGCGATGTCGCCGGCTAAACCGTCGGCCGAGACGCGCTCACTCGAACCGGCGGCCTCCAAGGAGGCGTTCATTCGGGCCACGGTGGCGTTGGTCCAATCCTCATCACCGAGGACTTCGACCACATCGCCAAATCGGAGACCAACACGGTTGATTTTGTCGGCGTAGGTGGGCCCGATGCCACGGCCGGTGGTGCCGATCTTCGTGTCGAGGCTGTCCATGTAGCGGTGGTAGGGCAAGATGATGTGCGCACGCTCGCTGACGTACAGACGGTCACCACGAGGGTCTTCCCCTGCCGTAGCTTCCCAGTCCGTCAGTTCCTTGTGGAGGACCCAGGGGTCGATGACCATCCCGTCGCCCAGCACCAGGTGGCATTCCTTCCTTGTGATACCGGAAGGGAGCAAGTGGAATTTCAGCACCTGTTCACCAAGCACGACGGTGTGTCCTGCATTGTTTCCGCCCTGAAAGCGGGCGACCCAAGTGGCTTGTTCGGCCAATCGGTCGACCAATTTCCCCTTGCCTTCGTCGCCCCACTGGGCACCAAGAATCACGGTGGCTGGCATGATGTTCTCCAATGCTACGGCACCGCGGGCCGCCTTTGAACCCTGTGATGATGTTTGCTTTGTGGGCCGTACCGTAAGCCCTTGAGGACCGGCACGAAGCGGAACGACCGTTTATAACCTGACACGTGAACTCAACAACGAAGCAGACGAGTCGTTCGATGTAATAAATAGTGTATTGAGCGGTATCAAGTATCTGCAAAGAAACCCCAGATTTATATAACATTGAGGTTCACTACTAAACAAGGAGTTGAGAAGATGAAGCAAAAGAATCCGACCACCCAAAACACCCCTGAACCCAGCACGCCACTTCCCGGGTTGAACAACGACCGAAACGGGCGGCGCACCCTTGACGGACACACGCGACCGTGCGAAGACTGCGGTGCGGTGAACTGGGACTTTGATATCACACGCGGCGAGATCACCTGCGGCGATTGCGGCCTGGTGGCCGAAGAAAACGTCCCGGACCCGGGCGCTGAATGGACCAACCGAGACAACGGCGAAGACCGTTCTCGAGTGGGCCGACCCATGACCTACACGCTCGCCGACAAGGGCCTCAACACGACCATTGACGTGCGGGACCTGAACACCGGCATCGCCTCCCGCCACGGCATGAGCTCGCAAGCACGCCGGGACTGGCGACGCCGTCGAGTCATTGACGAGCGCTCGAAAACCCGGAAGAGCCGAGAGCGAAACCTCGTCAAGGCCAACCAGTTCATTCGCGACCGCTCGGGTCTCCCAGCCCCCCTTCAGGAGGAAGCTGCTCGGCTTTACCGTCGACTCTCCGGCGAAGGCTTTGTCACCGGTCGGTCCATTGCCGGGGTAACCGCAGCGTGCACGTACCTGGTGGCACGGCAAGAAGGACTGCCCCGGCAGATTCCCGAAGTCGCGGAGTCCTTTGACATCACCGAGAAGGACCTCTCTCGACTCATTCGTCAGGTTTCCCGGCGCCTCAACATGCACAAGATCACGGCGCCCGACGAGTACTTTGACAAATTCATGTCCGACCTCGGGCTTGAACCCGCCATTCGCACCCCCCTCGACGAACTGTGGAACACCATCAAGCCGCACGATGACGTGTGGCAGGGCAAGAAGCCGATGGGCGTCGCCGCAGCGCTGATCTACAAAGCCGCCAACGCTGCAGGAACACCACGAACCCAATCCGAGGTTTGCGCCGTTGCCAACGTCTCCGAGGTCACCTTGCGAGGTCTACTTCGACTCATCGACGGTTTGCTCGACAAGATTCGCCAGTACCAGAAACTCCAATGAGCGAACCTTGATGAACGGGGCACACAACCCCCTCTCATGGGCTTCAAGGCAAAGGCGCGAAAGCACCGAAAGGACGCCGGCAAAGAAGACACGAAAACCAAGACGGCCAAGAAAGAAGGTGAACTTCCCTGCGGCGTCAAGGGTTGCGACAACTTCGCTGACAAATCCTTCGGGGGACGTTCCCTCTCGGTGGACGACGCCATCGACATGTGGGGCTCAGGCGGCTACGAGATGCGCAAGGGCCGGGTTCGGGTTTGCAAGTCCTGCTACCGCAAGTGGAAGAAGGAAAACAAGAACGACGACATGTACTGACGTTCACTTTCACTTCACATGAATGGGTGTGGGAAAGAAACCTGTACCAACAGCGATTCATGAAGCGCATGCAGCAACGAACAATTGTCCGCAGTTTGACCACCAGCGACGGTACGCTGGTTGCAATGAACGATGGAACCGTGGTGTGGAAACCGATTGAAGGGCGTCCAACGCGCACCGTGCTCGAGGACTTACCGACGGTGTTGCTGGCCCTGCGAGGACCGATGGGACCCGTTGATGCTGCGGCGGTCGGAACAGCGGCCGGCGACGTCCTGGTGCTCACGTTGCCGAGGCTCGAGACCGTTGCAAAGTTCCAACTCCAGTCCGGAAGCGTCCGCGCCATCACGCTGGTGGCTGAGGGTGCGTTCCACTTCTTGGTGGGGACACAGCACGGTGCGGTGTGGTCCTTGAGCGACCGGCGAACGGAGCGTTGCGAGCATGTGTTTTCCATTGACGGCCCCGTCTCGAGCCTGCATCTGGAGGGTGAACTCGTCCACGTCAGAAGCGGTTGGATTCACCATGTCCGGGCGTGGGACGGCTCGTCATACGACGTTCGAAACACGGCGGCCGCCTACCCTGTCCGCAAGCAACGCCGCTTGAGTGACACGTACTACCTGCCTTACCCCGCTTAGACGGCTTCCTGCTCTTCGAGCGGCCACGGGGAACGAGGCGTGAGCCAGACGGCCGTGGATGCCGGACGATCCCAAGAGGCCGGAGGGCGACCCTCGTTCCGAACGGCTTCTTCGTAGAACGCAAGGTGGCGGTCGAGGACCTCACGAACGTGGCTTTCACCCCGAATGGCTGGACCTTGAAGGGGAACGATGGACGAGAGGTTCAGCCGCTTCATTCGCTTGTAACTGTCAACCACTTCCACGAGGGACCCCCCTGGCATGTCCCAACGCGTCGGCCGGTCAGCACGGGGCAGCAGCGCTCCCACGATCAGCGTCGAAAGATGCGGGATGTGAAAGCCCATGCCGTCGCTGGTGTGGCCGGGCAAGTGAAGAGGGACGACTTCGCCGTCCCCCATGGAAAAGACATCGTCTTCCGACAAGACTTCGGTGTTCGTACGCGGCATGTCGGAATCGTAGCGATTGGCCCACGTGGTGAAAAAATCCCCCGTTTCAAGGGCCGCTTGTCCATCGGCGTGGATGTGGATGGGTGCACCGCCAAACGCCTCTGAAACGTGAGAGGCACCCCCCGAAACGGGGAACCTGCGAGACGTCAGTAGGATGCGGTCGAGAGGTGCTTCACCCAACTGACCGGTGATGCGTTCAACCTGAAGCGCTTGGTACCACGAGGTCCCGGCGTTGATGAGAAGATGGCCGAGGGAGCCTGAGACCAAGACGACGTTGCCGTCGTGATGGATGCCAGGCAACCTCACGACCTTCATGGCCCTCCCACGCCACGGCCCAACTTGAACATACCCAAACCGGGTGGTTGCGGTTAAATAGGGGAAATTGGTCGCCCCACCATGGCACGATTCCCTGAGGCTGAAGCTCGCTTGCTTCACCGCAAGATTTGCATGCGCTGCAACGCGCGCAACGCCGTTCGTGCCGTCCGCTGCCGAAAGTGCAGCTACAAGGGACTGCGTCCCAAGAACATCGAGCGCAAGGGCAACTGATTCGCTCAGCCAATCCACCGCAGCAGCAACGCTGTGGGATCACCCAACAGCACCAGCGGAAGCACGGCTGGGAACAGGAAGACCAACAGGGGCATCTTGTGGCTGACCCAGACTCGATCTACCCCAAGTTCTTCGATGGACGCCAACTTGGTTTCGAGTTCCTCGTCGGATGGCGTGTTGCGAGGTGCCCGCGTGGCATGGACGGCACGGACCTCCCCGCTGGGCATCTCGATGGTGTCCGTCAGGAGCCAGACGTGACGGCCCATCACCTCGTTCACGTTCAGCATCGATGCGTGCCAAGCCATTCGGAGGTCGCTCAGTGCACGAACATCACCGCGACCGATGTTCATGCCGAGCATGATGAAGGGAATGAGCAAGAACGCTAAACCGCCCCAAATCAGCAGTGAAATGCTGACCGGGAGAGCCACGACGGTCCCCTCGCCGGCCACATCAAACGGCAGGGGCACGGACGCCCATGTCGGGAACACCAAACTGACCCACATCAGGGCCTTCGCGTCAGCACCACCGTGGAGCAATCGGAGGCGCCAAGCCATGTCGATAAAGAAAATGACGAGGAACAACGCAGCCGTGCGCCACCACAACATCCCCAAAGGGTCCCCGTTGTCCAGCAACACGTCGACGGGGGTCGTGGCTTGGTAGCGAACTGCTCCAGCCACAACGCCGGCCGCTCCGGCGGCGTACCAGAGAAGAAACACGCGGTCCATCCCCAAACCTTTCCGCGCATCGGCCAGGGTCGGACGACCGAACACCGAGACACTCGCATAGGCCACCACGGCCGCAGCAGTAAGGTAAATTGTCAGGTCGGCTCCTTGGACCATCAAGTCCAGCGCCCAAATGAACACGGCCGGTTTCGCCCAGACGATCCAGTGTTCGTTGGGCACCCGACGCTCACGATGATCCATCCAAGCGGCCCAGCCCATGCCCAGAAGAAGAACGCCCACACGGGTCCATCCCAAGATGGCCTCGTTGGTCGCCTCCATGGGTCAACCAAGCCGGCCATCAACTTAAAGACGGCCGCCGACCAGCCAAAAGATGCGTGAAACAAGGTGACCGTCATGAACATCGAAGAACGATTGGAACAAGTTGCCACCGTCATCAATCAGATCGATGACCCCAAAGTCCCACGAAACATTCGCCGTCAGGCCAAGGAAGCCTGCGAAAACTGGCTCCTTAACAAGGGGAAAAAACTCGATGTGCGCATTGCCATGGCACAGTCGAAACTTGAGGAACTTTACGAAGACCCCAACATTCCACCCGAATTCGGCACCCTGATCTTAACCATCAACACCGAACTTGAGCGAATCTTGACCGAAGTGCTCTGAATCACTCTTCTTCGGTTTTGTCATCGTCAAGGGCGAAGACAAGGCGTCCAAGGAACAACCGCTCCTTCACACTGAGGCGCCCTTCAGTGACCAAGTCTTCCAGCTGGTCGCTCCACTTTTGCGGGAGTGGCATGTGGTCAATGCCGATACGAATGAGTTTGATTTGATCCAAGCTCAGTCGGCCACGTCGCAACGCATATTCTGCGGCGATACGAGCGGAGATGAGTTTCACTTGACCGTCGGAGTAGCCCAACACCGTTTGCAATTCCCGAAGCATGCGCTCCTCGTACGCCGTAATTCGTCCGTCCTTGATCGCCTCTCGCCACGCTTCCTCAATCGTGGGCGCCCGCTCGGAAAGGAGAATGGCGAGGGGGCGAGTGGCGTCGATGTTCTCGAGAACGATTTTCAAAATCACCACCAGCGGGATGGAGAGGATCATCCCGATGATGCCCCAGACCCAGAACGAGAAGGCCGTGACCACCAAGAGCAACACCGGTGAAATGTCGAGGGCTCGACCCGCCCAGCGTGTTTCGATCACGTTCCCCCAAAGCTGCTGATTGGTCAACAAGAGCAGGGTCAGGACAAGCAACATTGAGGGATCAAGCAAGATGAAGCCCAAGAGCAACGGCGGAATGGTGGCCAACAACGAACCGATATAGGGCACGTAATTCAGCAAAAACGTCAGCAGGGCCCACGTGAACCACAGGTCGATGCCAAAGAGCAACATCACCAAACCCGCGCAGACACCGGTGCCGAACCCAACGCCCGTTTTGACCACCACGTACGTGTTGACGCTGGCCTCAATTTGGTCGCGAATCATGTGAACTCGCTCGCTCGCACCGCCGGGGTAGGCTCGCTCAATCCGACCGGGCAACAGGCTCGCTTCAAAAATGATGAACAGCAGGAAGAACAAGACGGTCACACCGGTGATGAAGAACATCCCCACGCTTGAAAGCAAACCGCTGATGGCGTCGGACACACCCGAACCGCCCTCGAGCAAGCCCATGCTGGCGAGGTCATCATCGAGGCTCCCGTTNACGGAAGCCCCCGAATCGAGCAGGGATTTACCGATGAGCGGCACGCCTTTGAGGTCGTTCCAACGCTCGTCCAGCAATTCGGTGTACTCGTCCATTCGTTCTTCATCNCTCAGGAGTGTGTCCGCTTGTTGATAGGCAAAAAAGCCNGCAGAAAGCACGATGAGGATGGCCAACATGAGCATCGTGATGTACGACAGCATGATGGGAAACCCCTTGGCAGAAAGGTAGTCTGCACCGGGCTTCAACACGAAGTAAATCCCGAGGGCGATGAACAGGGGTTGCAACACATCAACCAGTTGAATCAACCAAACGGTGACCAGGGTCATGATGACGGCGGCATGAGACATCAACGCAACCCGGTGACGAAAGTTCGCACTCGTCCATGCAGGCGTTGAGGTTTCCATGCTGAACCGACAGCCGATGGGGTCTTGAAAGCATCCCAGCAGGTCATGTGGCGAGTTCCTGCTCCTCAATTTCAGCAAGATGGGGAAGGCGCAAGGTGAGGGCTGCAGAGATGACCATCAGAAGGCCGCACAGGTGGAAGGACGTGTGATAGTCAAACGGATAGGACCCCCCGACCGTGAGTTCCCACACAAGTCCCCCGCTTAACGGTCCGAAAATTCTGGCAAACGCCGTCAGGGATTCCTGGGCTCCCATCACGACGCCCAAATCGTAACCCTCCTCTCGGGCAATTCGAGTGAGGTAGGTGCTGGAAGAGGGTTGGAAAATACCGTTTCCGACCGCAATGCAGGACACGACGACCAGCATTTGGATCCAGGCCATGTTGGCTTGGGTGTAAGGAATGAGGGTCAAGCCCAATCCCGTGACCATGATGGAGATAGGAATCAGACGACGTGTGCCAAACCGACGGGTCAACGGTCCGATGAGCACGCCTTGCGTCAAGATACCCAACAGACCGATCGCTGCGAAGATTCGGCCGTTGTCTCTCTCAGAGAAGCCTAAGCCGCCCGATGAGGCGTCCATTTCGGTGTAGAGGATGAACACCGAGTGCATGACGGTGAAGCCGAAAATGAACAACATGGACACCCAAATCATCGCCCCGATGCTCGGTGTGCCCAGCATACGAGCAGAGGTTCTCAACAACCCACCGAGTCGCTGGGCTGCCGGGCGTTCATCAACGGAGCGAGTCGATGGGTCAACCTTGAGGGATTCAGGGAGTTTGAAGTAGGCCAGCACCAACGAACCGGCCGACAACACGCTGGCGATGAGACAGGGCAACAGGTACGGGTAGGTCTCAAACACGGTGCCGACAAACACTTCGTACCGTTCGGCAGGGCTGGAGAACTCACCGCCGATGAACGGGCCGATGGTGAAGCCGAGTCCGAAGGCAGCGCCGATAAGGCCCATCCTGGTGGCCAGTTGCTTGGGGGTGCTCACGTCGCCGATGTAGGCTCGAGCTACCGCAATGTTTCCGTTGAAGACCCCCGCAAGGAACCGCATCGAGAGGGCGAACATCAACGTGGTTGAAAGACCAAAAGCAGTGAAAAACACGGTGTTTCCAACAAGGCCCATCATCAGGATGGGGCGGCGACCAATGCGGTCGGAAAGTGACCCCCAAATCGGTGAAGAGAGAAACTGTGCCGAGGAATACGCCGTCATGAGCAAACCGACCCACAGCCCCACCCGGACCACGCCTTCGGCAGCGGCGAGGTCTTGGACGAGGTAGGTGAGAAACGGGATGATGATGCCAAAACCGATCATGTCGATCATCGTGACAAGGAAGAGCACCAAGAGGGCCCCTTTCCCTGCTGCACGTTGGTCTTCGCCGGCCATTGCTTCCTCCGAGGCTCAGAGTCTATTAGTAAGCGACGCCGATAATCCCGCAGGAATGACGCTTCGTCATACGAGCGAGATTTTGCTCTGCATTTCAGGCGTCAAGCGGTCGATGACGGCTTCGAGGCGCTCGACCAGGCTGGCCTTTTGCTCGTGCTTGATGAGGGCGTACTGCATGACTTCGTCAAGGGTGTCGACCGCCACCACTTCCACCATGTCTTCGAAGCGGTCGTCCAGAAGGACATCTTGCATGTTGGCCCTTGGGACGACGATGGTTTTGACGCCTGACCTGGCAGCGGCCTCGATCTTCGCCGTGACACCGCCGATGGGGAGCACTTCACCACGGACCGAGAGCGAACCGGTCATGGCGAGGTCTTGCCGAATGGGGATGTTTTCCAAAGCGGAGATGATGGCGGTGGCGATGGTGATGGAGGCCGAATCGCCGTCCACGCCGTGAGTGTCAACAAACTGGATGTGGATGTCGTAGTCCGAGATGTCCTTGCCCGTGAGTTTCTTGATGACGGCGCTGACGTTTGTCACGCTTTCTTTGGCAAGGTCAGAAAGGCCACCCGTGGCGTGGATTTTCCCGCCACCACCCTGGGAGGGGGTGACGAGCGCTTCGACGGGCAGCATGATACCGCTGAAATCGGACAGGCCAGAATTGGCGCCCAAGACGGCAAGCCCGTTGACACGGCCGACACGCTCGCCGCTGTTGACCAGCATGGCGTAGTCCTGGCGTCGCTCAATCATCCGGTCGGCCACTTGTTGCTCGAGGGGTTTGGCGATGTTTCGTGCGCCGAGAACGTGTTCTGCTGAGGTGAGCGGCGCACCGGCCTCGACGGCAAGATCGCCCGCAATGCGGACCAAACCGCCGAGTTCACGGAGGCGCAGCGAGAGTTTTCCTCGTCGTCCAGCACGACGCTGAGCTTCCCGGAGGATGATGGCCACAGCACTCTTGTCAAAGTGAGGGATTTCACGAACCGTGTCTTGGTCGCGCAACACTTCCTGCGCGATGAACCGAATCAAACGACGGCGATTCCGAGACGTGTCTGGCATTTCGGAGTTCACGTAGACCTCGTAGCCGTAGCCGCGGATACGACTGCGCAGAGCTGGGTGCATGCCTTGAATGGCGTCGAGGTTGCCAGCGGCGATGAGAATGAAGTCGCAGGGGACCGGCTCGGTTTTGGTGAGCGCTCCCGATGAGCGCTCGGAGCGTCCCGAGATGGGGAACGCTCGGTCTTGCATCGCCGTGAGCAGGGCCTGTTGCTCCTCGAGGCGAAGCAGGTTGATTTCATCGATGTAGAGGACACCTTTGTGGGCTCGGTGAATCGCACCGGGTTCCACACGGTCGTGCGCCGGCGTTTCCATGCCACCCGACTGGAAGGGGTCGTGGCGAACATCGCCCAGCAACGAACCCGACAGGGTGGCCGTGGCGTCAACAAACGGGGGGAGTTCGTTCAAGTCGTGTTTCACCAAGACCTTTGGAATCCGGCTGTCGTCAACGGCGCCCAAACGGCTTCGGATGAACATGTAGCCAAACACCAGCAAGAAGCCACCGAATAGAAGCGTGAAGAGGTCACCGGATTGGAGCGCAGCAATGAGTAACAGAAAACCAATGGCTGCAAAGGCAATGAAGAGCATGCGCTGAGACTTTTCGCGTTGTTGCCGCACGGCTTCTTTTTGCACTTTGACGATGCGTTCAGCACGTCCTGCGGGGACCGTTCGTACACGGGGCACGTTTTCGTCGTCTTCGTTGGGGTACACCAGCACGTCTTCGAGAGCGTCCCTGGGAAGGAGGTCGGTCATCGACCGAGCGAGCATCGACTTGCCCGTTCCCGGATCACCGATCATCAACATGTGGCGACGTTGCTCTGCGGCTTTTTTGATCACGACGGAGCCGGCCTCCTGACCGATGACTTGGTCGACCAGTCGATCGGGGATGGGAACATCGGCGGTGGATTCGAACGCAACCTCGGAGATCCATTCCTCGACCGATGTGCTCAGAACCTCGTCTGCGCCAGTTGGCTCGGGTGACCACACCGTGGTCAGCGTTGCCGACTCCTCATCAACGACCTCCTCGGGTTCTGAAGCGCCCTCTTTGAGGACTTCTTCGGAAGGGGGAGCAGAATCTTCGGCCACGATACTTCCTCTCATCACTCCCCTTTAGGGGTATGCTTTTCAGAGAACTTCTGCGAGGGGTCAAAAAGACTTCATCAGCGGTTGTTGAGTTGGTCCAGGTACTGCTGTCCGTAGTAGGCCCACTGCTCCATTGACCAACCGGCGGGCAAGCCACCGGGTGGGAGGGGAGGACCGGCATGAGGGACGGCAGGGGACGGTGGAGCAACAACGGGGGCTGGTTGTGCTGCAGGTGCAACGGGTGCCACGGGCTGCTGGAAAATCGCTCCGGCGCCGCCGTACATGGAGTTGGCCACCGTGTCGTGGACCGGCAAAGCCGATTCGTTCCACTTCATCTCCTCCTGCTCGTTGCCACCTCGCATGAACATCAGTCCAAGCAACGCGGCCACGATGAGAACACCGATGACAATGACAATGATGTTCATGTTGAGTGAACCACCAGCGTCGTCGCCGCCGTTGCTTTGGACTTCATCGGTTGGGCACGCAGCCCGTGGGTCCTCGCACGCCAGGTCAAACTTGGCGTTCAATTCCATCAAGCGAGCCTCGAGCGAGGCCTGGTCGCCTTGATTTGCATCGTCGGCCATCTCTGCTTCGAGGTCCGAAATATCGGCCACCAATTCTGCGACGTACCAGTCGATCATGGCGTCGTCCATTTCAGACGGTGCTGGCAGGGCTTCCGTGGTCATCCACTTCGAGGTGGACGTGGTCTTGTATTCCTGACCAACATCGTCCACGGCACGAACCGTGAGGCCGATGTAATCCATGTCGCGCATNCCGTTGGTCCTTGCGAAGCCGCCGTCGCCGTAGGACGATGGAATGTTCATTTCTTGCGTCCAACCGGTGTTGGCCCGGGACATGTCGAGGTCGTATTCCCAGAAACCGTCGCAAGTGCCGGACAGTTCGTTGCACAGCGACCAGGTCACCGAGATGACGTTGAAGTTGGGCGCCTCATCGGTGAGCGCAAAGGACGCCGCNGGCGTTTGGGTTTCGTAGGTGTAGTTCACCATGTCCACGAAGAGGTGTCCTGAGCCATCGTCAACCTTGGAAACATAGAACGGAAGAGCGTCGAAGACGTTCACCGTGATTTCGTAGCTGTTGGTGGCGTAGCCGTCCGTGGTCGAGATGGTCACCGTCTGCACGCCGACTTCCTCAAAGTTGAGAATGAGGTCGCCGGTGACAAGGCGAGCGGAGCCGACCTCGGTGGACTGCGGGTTGTTGACCCAGTAGGTGCCTTGTGGGCTGTCGACGTCCGTCAGTCGGCTGTTCAGGTTGATGACCTTCTGGCGGTTGATCTTCAGCGAAAACTCCTCGATGTCGGTCATGTCAAGGCGAGGTGCGTCGTTGATGGGGTTGATGCGGATGGTGACGGTTTGGTCGGAATATTGCTCGCCGTCGCTGGCACGGAGGGTGACCACCGTCTCACCGTTCACGTCGTCGTCAGCCGTTTCGAAACCAAGGGTGGACCCACGCAGTTCAACGGNAACGAGCTCAGGGTTGGAATTGTCCATGATTTGGAGGGAGAGCGACGAGGCGCTCACCGACTGGCCCGTATCATCGGTGTCCGAAAGGTACTCGAGGAGGGACAAGACGCCGCTGCTGCCTTCGTCAACCACTTGAATGGGCAAGCCAGCCCAGCGGGGTTGACCGTTTTCGATGACGTTGAACAAGAGCGTACCGTAGGGCAGTTCCCCGCTGTCCGTGTAGTCGCCGCCGTCGTCGACGCGAATCTCAATGCCCTTTTGGCCGAGCGGACAGCCGTTGTCGTAAGGGAACAGGACTTCGATTTCCTCGGTGGCTGGATGCCAGGCGACGAAGTTGTCGCTGCTCGAGGTGATGACGAGATCNCTCAATGGCGTCTCTGGGTCGGAAACGTGCCCGTCCATGCTCACCTTGGTGCTGAGATCGCACATCACCGTGGGCACGGGATCTGAAACGATGAGAGGTCGACCGTTGGCAAGTTCAAACATGTCGTCCGAAACCGTCCAGTCGCTGGTTTGGCCTCGGCTGTCAACGGTGCGAACGCGCACGTCGTAATCGCCGGCACTCATGGTCATGGACGGGGTGATGATGTATTCACGGCCCTCTTGTGCGCTGTCGCGGTAGAGAACGTTCTCGCCGCCAGAAACGATGGAAGCGTCCCAATCAGAAAGACCCGCCGGGGAGACTTCGACCTCGAAGGACATGCTGTCAATGGTGTCGACGTTGTCGTTGGCGTCGCCCTTGGCGAGAAGGGAAACGTAATCGCCGCGCTGCACGACGTCGGAGCCCAAGACCTGCGGGGTTTTGATGAGCGGAACACGGTCGTGATTCACGCCGATTTCAGCCATGTTGTTGCTNCCGCTCATGTCGCCGGAAATACCGACGAGTCGGGCACCAAAGTTGGTGGACCAGACGTTGGAGGGCAGGTTGGACGTGTCAAAGGTGACCGTACCGGTGAGGTAGGGGGAGCCCGGCGCCACGTTCAGCGTCGGGATGGAAACCGTGTCAATGGCGGTGGTGGTGGCGCCGTTCTTGTAGAAGAACTCGAGCGAACCGCCGTTGGTGTAGTCCAAGTCGCCCGTGTTCTTCACGTCGGCTTGGAGGGTCACCGTGTCGCCACGAATGTAGGAATCCGTCCCGAGGTCGTTGGTGACCGACATGCCGGAAACGCCGATGTCCATCTTGGGACCCATGGTGGAATCAATGGCGTGGTAGACGTGGGGGCTGCTGCCACCGACCGACACTTGGTTGCCGCTCATCAGGGCCGCCACCACGACGGCCTTGTTGATGCCGCCNGGCACGACGGAGGTCGGCACCGAGGTCCAGGACTGGGTGGTGTCGGTTGAGGTCACGGAAACGCTGTGGAACGCCGATCCGGTGCCGGAACTCTTTGATTTGTAGGTGTCACCGGCGGTGAGCCAGGCCATCCAACAGTTGTATCCGTGGGGGATACCGGAGGAGTAGGAGTAGCCCGTGCAGTCCTTGTCGACGAGCGCTGCGTAGAGTTTCATGTTGGAAGCAGCCGTGCCTGAACCCTTGTACTTGTAGGAGATGCTGATGTCGTAGTTTCCACCGTTTTGGGAGATGGCAGCCGACATGCCGTAGTCGTTCACGGTGCTGTGCATGCCACCACCGCTGGAAAACAGACTGTCGTAGGTGGTGTAAGAGGCATCAGCGCCGCTTTGGCGCTTGTCGGTGCGGTCGCCAAAGTAAGCATCCGGGGCACCGCCCGTAGTCCACGCCCAGTTGTAGGGGGCCACGTTGCCGGCACGAGCCGTGTTGGTGGTACCGAACGAGGCGGACATGTAGGTAACGTAGACGTACTCGTCTGGGAACGTCACCTTCAACGAGTGGTGGGCATCAGACCCGCCGCCTTGCTTGGAGCAGTGGCCGCAATTGTCCGAGGAGATGTACTGGCCGAAGACGACGTGGCCGGGGCTCGTGGCGTGCGTACCGTGAGATTCCTGGACCACGGGCTCTTCCTCGAGGACGGGAAGGGGGGATTGGTACAGTTCGCCCATCATTCCGGAAGCGAGGCTTCCGAGGAAGAGAGCGACAATGGCGAGGGCTAAGCTGCGCACGGCGGTGTTCATGTTATTAGCANAGTTTGGAGGGTATATGAAACAAACGCATTGCTGTCTTCATGCGAGAGACCAGAATCGCTCGCCGTCATCCGATAATAACGGTATGCAGAACCTTAACACCAAGGGNCCTNTGGGGCGTTCGGTGACCCCTGTGGAATGGGCCGTGCTCGTGGAAGAAAACGGCAAGACCTACGTCGTGGAGTTGGTTGACCACCAACAGAAAATCAAGGGACTGGGTGTGTTCAACCCGCTGGCCACCCTGTCGGAGGTTGATATCGGCGGTAGCGTGGTCATCGGTCAGAAAGAACTCGTTCGCATGCCCCCACGTCTCCCGGAACTCAGCAAAGGCATGGCCCGTCGGGCCCAAACCATCGGCAGCAAGGATGCTGGTTTCTTTCTCACGAAACTCGGCCTTGGACCCAAGGATGCCGTGTTGGAGGCGGGCATTGGGAGCGGTGGGCTTTCCCTCTACATCCAGCGCGTTCTCGGTTCAGACGGGGTCCACGTGACGGTCGAACCTCGGGCGGAGCATGCCGAAGTGGCGCTTGAAAACCTCAGGAGGGCCAGCGCTTGTTGGGACCACGCACCCGTTCACCACCACCTCGAGGGAACGATCGAAGAGCGAATCAGCGACGCTGCAGCCCTCGTGGAGGGGTATCATGCCGTGATCCTCGACCTCCCGGACCATCCACCCGCCATTGAAGCCGCAGCCTCCGTGCTCCTTCCCGGCGGCCGGTTAGCGTGCTACTGCCCCGTCACCTCGCAACTCGAACGAGCTTGGAATGCCTGCGAAGGCGCTGGTCTGACCGTCGAATGGGCCGGTGAATTGATGGAACGGGAGTGGGGTCGAGCCTCCAAAGGCGGGGTGCGACCCGTGAACGGCCCCTTCGGACATACGGCATTTCTGCTCGTCGCACAGCGCTTGTGATCACTCAACCACGCGAATCTTGTTCTCGCATTGAGGGCACGTGAAACGGAACGGTGGCGTGCTTCCTCGGGGCACACCCAATCGAGCGTCGCACGTGGGACAGTTGACCTTGGACTCACCGTCCAACCGGCACTCGTTGTAGCCAAGTTCTGGCAATTCCTTCTCGTCGTCTTCTTCCGAGTCGTCCTCGGTGTCGGGGTCNTCCGAAGCACCGTCGGACCCTCGACGACGAAGGAGCTGAATGGCAACGATGGCCAACAACCAACCCGCNCCCATCGTGGCGAACGCAGCCGACTGGCTGATGTCGACGCCCAAGGCGGAAAGGCCGTTGGGCGGCAGGGCCGGCCCTTCAATGCTGATGGGCAAGGGTACGCTTTCGGCCTTCGTGAGGACGCCCTCCCCAACGGTCNTGACGNGAACGGTCAGTTCGGTTGAACCCGAGCGGGCGGTGTTGGAAGTGATGGTGAGTTTGAAATCGACGCTCGAACCGGCGGTTAGGGAAAAATCGGTGGCGGCCACATCGTCGCTCATGCGCACCCAATCCACGACCAACAAGCCGGTTTCGTTTCCGTAATCGTAGAGGCTGCCGGTGAGGTCAGCGTTGCCGAGGTTGGTGATGGTCAGGATGGTGCTGGCTGAACTGTCAACCCCCATGGAAAGGCGACCATCAGCGAACGAGAGGGCCACAAAAGTGTCGCCCGGCCAATTGGGCTCAACCGAATAGAGTGCGCCCTGCTCGGCGACGACGTTGGTGCGAACCGCACTGACGGCACGGAACGAAACGGCTTCTTGACCGGCGGGTGCATCGTTCGCAATCACGCACGACCAGCCGAATCGGTCGGACGAGAGCCCGACGCCGACGGCGACCGTGACGTCGAGCCCGCAGTCCTTTCCAACCGTGGTCAAAGTGAACGTGTCCTCGGTGTTGCCGTGGTTGGTGATCTGGACGGTCCCGTAAACGGATTCACCGGGTTTGGCTGTGCTCTTGTCGACCTCGATTGACAGATGAGGCGCAGCGATGACCGGCTCAACGGTGATGTTCAGTGAATCGCTCACGGCCTCGTCCGAGGTGGAAACCAAGCGCAGGGTGTAAATCACGCCGTTGTCGGGGGCGCCGGTTGAGATTTCCCGAACACCCACAGTGATTTGTTGCGAAGCTCCAGCCTCGAGTTGGAACGTGGTGGGCGAAATCGTAAACTCAAACCACGAGCCAAGGCTTTCAGTGGACCATTCAACGGCGTAGACGTCGGAGGCCGTACCGAGGTTTGTCACCTCAACGGTCATCGTTGACTCGGCGAGCGGACTGGCAAAGAGTCGTTGTTGAACGCTGTTCACCATCACCTCTTGACGGTCNACCACCACCACGTCAAAGGTGTAGCTGGTGGAAAAGGCACCGTCTTGGTACGTCAGCGTCACGGGTGTGGTGGCCGGTGTGGCACCTGTCGCAGCGGTGAAGGTGATGACGATGCCTTGTTCGGTGTCGCGAGTCAACTCGACGTTTTGGACATCGAAACTTGCATCCACGTTGGCAGGCAGGCCCGAAAGGGTTGGCAGGAGCGTAAGATTGGAGGTCCCGGTGTTCCTCAAACCAAAGGCCATGTCGGTGGACGAGCCCGGCACAACCAACACCCGGTCTTCACTGGGCGGCAGCCATGTCATGCCGTCAACTTCGAGCAGGTTCAAATCCACNGAAAGTGTAGCAGTCTGGCCGTTGTACGTGCTTGAAAAGGCCTGGGTGAGAATGCCAGACAAATCAACATCGCCCTTGGTGTTCACCGTCCACGTCCCCACTTCGCCTGCGGCCACCGTGACGCCAGAGGCAGAGACCAACACGGTGGTCAAGCCCGGGGCATCTTCCACGTCGAGGAAAAAGGTGGCCTCGTCGCTGCCGTGGTTGGAAAGACGGATTTCGTAATTTCCACCAACGCTCGGCACGATGTCAACGGCGGCCAAGGGGCCAACCAGCGAGAAGTTCACGGCTTCATCGACCTCAACGGTGAAATCCAACACGTCCAAGGTTTCGACGGTGTCGTCAACGGCATGGGTCGCCGTGAGCCGGAAATGGCATTGAGCGGTGCTGTCAACGTCTTCGTCCACTTCGATCAACATCTCGACCTCNTCAAGAGCGTCAGGGAGCAGGTTCGAGGTGGAGGCCGACACGAGGGATCCCGTGCACGGGTTTGGTGCTGCTGAAGGTGGCACTGAGAGGTCCCAGTCAAGGTCGAGTTCGGTGTTGCCCGTGTTGGTCACTTGGACACCGGTGAGGGTGCTGATGCCGGGCAGGAACACGTCGCTTTGTCGCAAGAAGGCCGTGGCCACCGACGGTTCGGCTTCGATCTCCACCACCAGGACGGTGGACGACGTGATGTTTCCGTTCGTTGACCCGACCGTCAGTCGGTAGCCGTAGAAGTCCGGGGCCGCATCGGCAGGCACCGTGATGGACAGGGTGGCGGACGCCGAGCCGCCCGCAGCGATGTTGGCGAGTTCATCGTCCTGCCACTGAATGTACCAGCCTTGCGGGACGGACGACCCCAGCCCAAAGGCGGCCGTGCCCGAGGTTTCCCACGGGTAGTAGGACATGCCGGATGTCTGGTTGAACACCGTGTCGTCGGCAGCCTGCTGAAGGGCCAACTTAACGCTGGCGTTCAGGTTGACGGTGTCGCTGCTGCCCGTGCAGGCTTGGCCGGTGATGGCGGCATGGAACACGCAGGCAGCAAGGTAGGAGCCCGAAAGGGAAGGGTGGCTTCCGTCCGAGGTGTAGAGGTCGTAGAAGAGGTTGCCAGAAACCGTGGGGTCGTCCCCATCAGCAACCACGCCGTCGTGGACGGTTTGGTAGGCCAACCCGACGGGGGCGATCCAAACGGCATGACCGGCAGCCGAGATGTTCTCGGCNTATCGGGTGTACCCCTCCGTGAGGCGAGCCTGCATGGAGGTGAAGTTGTTGTTGAAGCTGTTCAGGCTGTCTCCGTTCCGATAACCCCAGGTCATGAACAGCACGGTCTCAGCGCCCTCATCAGCGATGGCACCGCTCAGGGAAACGGAGGCGTTTTTGCTGTCCTGCCACATGCTGTTGGTGGTGGGGAAGGTGGGCACTTGGCTCTGGTCCTGAAGCACGACGTAGTCCCACGATGACCCGCGGAGGGTGGTGTTCCACTGGTCTCCAGAGGTGTTCACGTTTTGCCAGTGTTGGGGCAATTTCATGCCGCCACCGTTGAGGGAGGACAGNGTGGCGTTGTAGCCGTCGGCGTCCATCACGCCATCGACCAGCGTGGCCAGGTTGTTTGCGCCGGTGTAACTGTTCCCCATCATCAGGACAGAGAGGGACGTGGCGTTGGTCCCGTTTGAGCCGGTGCCGTTGTCGGTGGTGTCGCCGCCAGAGGAATTTCCGGATGTGTTCCCCGTGCTGGTGTTGGTGTGGTTGGCCCACCACGAGGCGAGGTCGGGTTCGACTTCGACGTCCAACAGGAAGGTGTCGGTCACCGTTCCGAGGTTCTGGGCGGTGAACGAGACGTTGGTGCTGGCGCCGGCTTCAAGGTGNACGAGGGGTGAACCGTCAGCACTCAGCGATGGTTGGTAGGCTGGAGCGACAGAGACGAGCACGGTCAACATGGACGTGTACCCGTTGTCGGGCTCTGTCACGGAAACCGTGAACGAACCGCTGTCGGCCACGGTGGCTCCGTCGGCCAGCCGAACCACCAACGTGGTGTTTTTTGTCCAGGTTGGAAAGACGTTGTCGACGGTGTTGTCCACCGGGATCACCGTCCAAACGGAAGCGAGGTTGCCGGTGTCAACCGAGATGCTGTAGGATTCGATGGACGAGGCGTTGTTCTCAACGGTCAAGGTAATGTTCAGGCTTTGTCCGGGTTCAAGAACAGCGTGTTGAACGTCAACGCTCAGCAAGATCGACGAATGAGCCGACGCAGGGACCACCATCGGCGAGAGGCTCATCGCCATCAGGACGAGAACACAACACACGGCACGGCCAGTGCGGCTGGACATGGGTGAACCAAGACGACGCTGTTCAAGAGACTTCGGGAGTATCGCCCTATGAACCCCGGATTTCAAAATCCCTCGAAATGCTGTCATGCACTCAGAAACAGCGTGCTGTCGGAGTCCGTCTGGCCTCGGTCAAAGGGTGCCGGACGGAGCGAATGCTTCATGTTGGTCGCCTCAGCCCCCGAGCCATGACCACCTGGGTCCCCACCGCCTTTCGAACCCACACCCTCGGGGAATTGCAAGCCAACGGCGCCGAACTCATCGACACCGAAGTCACCGTGATTGGATTCATGGAAGCCAACCGGGGCAAAGGCGCCATTTGCTTTGTTGACCTCCGAGACGGAACCGGGAAGACGCAAGTGTTCCTCAAATCGGACAACGTCGGCGAAGAAGCCTTGGACACCGTGCAGCGCATGACGCGTGAATCAACCCTGCAATTCACCGGCACCGTGGCCCTCAAGCGCCCTCCAAAGGTGAAGGAAGGCGAGCCTGCGCCCCCACCCGCTTACGAAGTGTTGGCCACCGCCGTCAACGTCATCGCTCGCGCCGAAGCCCCGCTCCCGCTGGGCGTCACCGACAGCGTCAACGTGGAGTTGGACACCCGCCTCGACAACCGCTTNCTGGACCTCCGTCGGGCGCATGTCAACGCCATGTTCCGACTGCGTGGGAAGGTGCTCCAGTTTGGCCGAGAACACCTGATTTCCGAAGGGTTCCTCGAAACCCACACCCCGAAAATCGTCGCCACCGCCACCGAGGGGGGTGCCGATTTGTTCCCCATGCAGTATTTTGACCGCCCCGCTTTCCTCAATCAGTCGCCTCAACTCTTCAAGCAACTGTGCATGAGCGGCGGCTTGGAGCGCGTCTTCGAAATCGGTCCGGCGTTTCGAGCCGAAAAAAGCGACACGTACCGCCACCTTGCCGAGTTCATCTCCTTCGACATCGAGTGTTCGTGGGCCAACGATGACGACGTGATGGGTGTGCTGGAGCGCATGCTCCACCACATCTGGAAATCCGTGGCTGAAGAAAAAGAATCGCAAGATCTCATCGCCACCATCAACGCTTACCGAGCCGAACAAGGCGAGGAACCCGTGGAAGTCATCGTGCCGGAGCTCCCCTTCCCCCGCGTTGAATACGACGACGCCATCCGCATCATCAAAGAAAAGGGCGGGACCGTTGNATGGGGCGACGACATCGACGCTGAAAATTCCGACCTGCTCGCAGAAGACCTGCCGCAGTTCTACTTCCTCCCCCGCTGGCCCATGTCCCTCAAACCGTTCTACATTCACCAGGTTGAGGGTGAAACNGGCAGCACGGGCGAGCAACTTTCTCGAGGCTTCGACCTNAATTTCGGACGGGACGAGATGACCTCGGGTGGACAACGTGAGCACCGCATTGACGTGCTGATTGAAAACCTTCGAGACATGGACCTCGACCCCGAGGAATTCGAATTCTACGTCGCTGGATTCCGCCACGGTGTNCCCCCACACGCTGGTTGGGGNTTGGGTGTTGAGCGGATTTTGATGAAGTTGACCGGTGCCAANAACGTTCGAGAAACCGTGCTCTTCCCCCGCGACCTCCGACGGTACTGCCCCTGACCGGCGGAAACATTGGTGGACCAGTACCGCACCTTGAAGAACGGAGCGAGAACGATGGCGGTGGACCGAATTCAATGGGGCGCCGAGGCGTGGCAGATCGCCGACCTNCACATGCCCGACGACCCCTCACCGTTCCAGAAAGACGAGGGGATTCCGTGCATCATGCTCATCCACGGTGGGTTTTGGAAGGAACAGTACACCCTTGACCTCATGCAACCCATGGCAGACGACCTCGCAGAAGCCGGGGTGGCGGCATGGAACGTGGAATACAAGCGGTGGTCACCCGGGGACGAGGGGGTCTGGATGGACTCCCTTTCCGACGTGCTCCGCGCGTGGGGTCATCTCTCCTTGATTCCCGGCATCGACATCACCCGGTCGATGGTCATGGGGCACTCCGCCGGCGGTCAACTGGCCCTGCTGATGGGCGCCAAAGCCGAACGCCGCCCGTGGCTGGCCATCGCACAGGCCCCCATCACGGACCTCATCGGGGCCGACCACGCCAAACTTTCGGACGAAGGCGACGCCGTGCGCCGATGGATTGGCTCCTCGCCCGAGGAAAACGAAGCGGTGTGGCGGCAACTCAATCCGGTCGAACATCCCCCGAAAACGAGCGTGCTCCTCTTTCACGGTGAGAACGACACGGACGTGCCGCTCGAGCAGTCCGAAACCTACGCTCGCGTCATGAAAGCCAAGGGTGCGGACGTGCAAAAGGTGTGGCTGCCTGGGGACCACTACGACATCATCGACGTGGCCTCAGACGACTGGCTGGTTCAACTCAACACCGTGCTCGACTGGCTCTGAACCCAAGCCAGACTGACTGCACCCGATGGCCCAAAAACGCAGCCTCCCTCCTGAGGCCGGATTCAACCCAAGGGCTATGACCTGTGGCGAATTCGGCGAGGCATGGACCTGCTTGGAAACGATTACCCCTTCGCAGCGACGGCNCTCAAAGGGAAGCACGCTTTCGTGTGCGGTGCGAGCAAAGGCATCGGTGAGGCGACGGCCAAGATGATGGCCAAGGCCGGCGCTGACATCACCGTGTGCGCCCGGAACGGTGCGGCCCTGACGGCCCTGTGCGAGGAACTTGCCGATTTGGGAGAAGGGCGTCATCAAGCGTTGATGCTGGACCTCGAAGAGACGGACGGTTTGGCCGGTGCGTTCGCCTCGGCTGCCGAAACCTTCGGCCCCGTTCACATCCTCATCAACAACGCCGGAGGGCCACCCGGTGGTCCGCTGCTGGACAACGAGGTGGAGGACTTTGAGGCACCCTTCAGGCGCCACCTGCACGCTGCTCACACCCTCGTCAAGGCAGCAGCCCCCGCCATGGAAGCGGAGGGGTACGGGAGGATCATCCAAATCATCTCCACCTCCGTCAAGGAACCCATTCCCAACATCGGTCTCTCCAACACCCTTCGAGGTGCCATGGCGTCCTGGGCCAAATCGATGTCCAATGAATTGGCCCCCTGCATCACGATCAACAACGTCCTCCCAGGCTTCACCGACACCGAACGACTGGGAAGTTTGTCGGCGTCCATCCAACAGCGGACGGGGAAATCCGCAGAAGCCGTCCGTGAGGGCTGGTTGAACCAAGTCCCCATCGGGCGGCTCATCGACCCGCTTGAAACAGCGAGCGCCATCACCTACCTCTCCCTTCCCGCATCGGGCGGCATCCGCGGCGTGAGCCTCGCCGTTGACGGCGGTCGCCTGCGNTCCATTTGAGGTGAAACCATGGAAGCTGACATGTCGCCGGAGATGGCCTCGCAGGTTCTCAGCATGCTCACCGGGGGTGGTTCAATGGATCACATCAACACCTCGCTGGCGCTCCGCCTCATCCCGCTTGCTCAAGAATTGGAAGATTCAGATCTCGTGGAGAAGTTGCTCGAGCACGCCAGAAGGGTGGCCAAGACGGACGAAGAGCAGGGTTGGGCTCGTTTTGAAGCGCTGAAGGTCGTTGAGGCCAGCCTCGACAGCTACCTCCGTCTCGCCGAGGAGACGGAGCGAATGGAGGGGGCCCAATCCCTCTCCGCAGCGGTCAACCACTACGTTGCCCTGCTCTACCTTGCCGAGGGTCAACTCGACGAGGCGCGAGCCACCGCCCAGCATGCTCTCCGCCTCCGGCAAACCATCGAGGACAAAGAAGGCATGGCGTACGGCATGGCCCTGCTGATGGCCGTTGCCAAGCGTCAGCACGACGAAGACACCGCCATCGCCGTTGGGACGGAGCGACTGGAACTGCTCATCTCCATGAAGGACGACGTCGGTCAAATGGAAGCGCTGGCCGACCTCGCCCACTGCCAGGCCACCATCGGGGAGTTCGGTGCAGCACGCGACCTGTTTGAACGGTCGCTGGAGTTGGCCAAGGCCCTCGAGAGCCTCTCGGGGCAGTTGGTCGCCCGATGGGGCCTCGCCGACCTCGCAGAAATCGAACAGGACTACGAAACCGCCATGCTCGTTCTTTCCGACAGCCTTCACGAATTCATCGCCGCCAACGCTGCAGCACCCGCACCGCTCCGCCAACGAATCCACGACCTGACGGAACTCAGAAACCAACCTGCGGGCGAACCAGACGAGGCCTGATTCGCCACATCATTATGTGCCATGGCGCCGTGGCAGAACCGGTGCGTGGCCATGGAGCATGACATCTTCTTCTCCATCTCACAAACACCCGACGAGCACGGCCACATTCCTGATGAGGCCACGATGCTGAGAAATTACTTCCAGCAACTTGCCTGTGCCGACGAACTCGGTTTTGGAGTTGGCTGGATCGCGCAGGCGCATCTGTCAACCGAGACCCAGAAGACCAACACGCACCCGGTGGTTCCGCACTGGCAGGGCGAGGTGGGGTTGTGCACCGATTTCCCACAACTTGCGCTGGAATCATTCCGACGAACCAAGAACATCGAAATCGGCAGCGCCGTGGTATCCATTCTTGCATCGGGTGGCCCCATCGCTCAAGCGGAACGCATGGCCAATCTTCTCAGCCTTCACGGCCTCAATCCCGATGAAGAACGGTGCCTGCACGTGGGTTTCTCCGCAGGCCGGTTTGAATTCATGGCAAGACCCTACGGCGTCATCCCCCGAACCGCTGTCGAGGAGGCAGCGTGGCCCGCCCTTCGGGGTCAAATTTTCATGGAAGCGGCGGAAATCTTCCTTCGACTGTTGCGAGGCGATGTCATCAATTCCGACATGATTCGGTCCACGGTCTTGACGCGGGCCAACTTCAGGAGCGACGAGGACTGGGAGAAGGTGCAGGATGCAGCCGTGGAGTTTGAGGCACTGTCGTCACGGCCAGACGCCATTGAAATCCCGTCTCGATACGTGTTTGAAGACCTGAAAATCATCCCTACTGAATTCAGGAAAGACCTGCTTCGGTTGGTGGCCGGGACCCACGACCCACGCGCCCAGACCTTCGTCAACACCATCTTGCCCGTGAAAGTGTTCAACCTCTCCATCACCTCTCCAGACGTGATCGATGCCACCCACGAGCGAATGCAGGAGGTTTACCATCCGGACGGTGGGGAGTGGAAGCGTGGCGACATGCCTCGGACCAGTTTCGTGTTCCTCAACGACGAAGAGGGCCTCACCCCCGGGGAGCAATCCGCAGCCGCTCAGGCGGAGGCTGAACAAGCCCTCGGTGCGTACTGGAACGCCCTCGAAGGAACGATTGACCCCACCAAAGTCAACCGAGCGGCCAACAACGCCCTCATCGGCAACGTCGAGGAAGTCGCGCAACAAATGGTGGAACGGTTCCACCCTGACGACCGCATCATGGCTTGGTTCGACTTTTTCAATCACGACTCCGAACGCGTGTGCCGAAACATGACGGCCTACATGCAGAGGGTGGTGCCCCTGGTGGAATCCATGCTGGAGGGGGCTTGATTGGGCGTCCGCCACGACACCCACTCGGCGGTCCAACCCGGCAAACCGGGTTCTGCCATGTACCCTGAATCACCGCTCGGCGAGCAGGTCGAGGGCATCCCCACGGGCCGTGAAGTGGCGTGGGAACCCCTGGTGGACTACCGAAGAAACGGGGTCTCCGAGACCACCATCCACGGCGCCGTGGCGTGGGCTCACGGGGACGAAGTCATCCATTCCTTTGGTGGGAACGTGCTTTGCTACGGTCGCTCGATGATGAAACCCTTCATGCTCAAAGCCTTCACAAAGGAACTTGAGGATTGTTCCTGGGAGCAAAAGGCGATTTCAGTGGCCTCCCACAACGGCGATACGGAACATGTGGCGGCCGCGCAATCCTTGCTCAGCGAGCCGGAGTGGCCGTTGATGCTCACACCGCTTGACGTGCCCCTGATTCAGTTTGGACGACAGGTTCGTCGGCCCCGCCGTTGGTTTCACACCTGCTCGGGGGAACACGCTGCCATCCTGCGCGGCTGTCGCAAAAAGGGCTGGAAGCGGGCGGGTTATACGCTACCGACGCACGAAGTTTTCCATGCCTACATGGAGCAGCTGCGAACGTACCTCGGGGAAGACTGGACGCCGCTTCGTATCGCCAAGGACGGCTGCGGCTTGCCCACCGTTTCCAACACCGTGGCTGAACTCGCTCAAATTTACGCCGGCCTTGTCCGAGAGAAAAACGACGACTGGATCTGGGAGGCGATGGTGCGCCATCCAGATTTGGTCGGGGGCTTCAATCGCCTCGATTCGACCGTCCTCAAAGCGGGAGAAGGACGGGTCATCGCCAAGGAAGGGGCGGACGGCTTGCTGGGCATGGCCATTGAACATCCCGATTATCCCAAAGGCCTCGGCATCGTGGTGAAAATTGCACACGGTTGGAATTCCCAAGCTACATGGTACGTGGCTCGTGCCCTTCTTGGCGTGCTCGGCATCAACCTGCGAAACCCCTACCCGTTGAACCGGCAAAAGGCGTTCATCGTGCCCGGCATCGTCCCCGACCGCTACGTCGACGACCTCGAGACGGTGCCGACATGGGACGAATGGGACCCCGACCGGGACCGCTGGAATTACGAACCGGACGTGGTCTGATGGACCCGCTTCTCAATTTCATCGACGGCGCCTTTGTCCCGTCCGCTGCGGGTGCCACCCTCGAGACGGTGAACCCCGCCACCGGAGCGGTGATCACCACCCTTCCCCGCTCAAACGCCAGTGACGTACAGACCGCCACGACAGCCGCCCTCAGGGCTGCTCANGGGTGGGCGTCCACCTCGATGGAGGAACGTATCGGGTGGCTTCACCGCTTGGCCGATGCACTCGAAAAAGACCGTGAAACCATTGCGCAACTGGAAAGCATGGACACGGGCAAACCCATTGCACTGGCTCGCAAGGTGGATGCAGCACGCTCCGTCGCCAATTTCAGATTCTTTGCGACCTTCGGAAGTGACCATCACGACCCCACGTTCAGCGACCACGGAGCCGTCAATCACGTTCACCGCTCACCCGTGGGTTGCGTGGGCCTCATCACGCCATGGAACCTCCCGCTCTATTTGCTGTCGTGGAAGGTGGCTCCTGCCCTGTTGATGGGCAACACCATCGTTGCCAAACCTTCGGAGATGACGCCCTTGACGGCCAACCACCTTGCGGTCATCATGCAGCGCATCGGTTTCCCCAAGGGCGTGTTCAACCTGGTCCACGGCCTAGGTCCCGAAGTGGGTCAAGCCATTGTTGAGCACCCCGACATTCGTGGCATCTCCTTCACCGGCGGGACCGCCACGGGAAAAAGAGTCGCCGCCACAGCAGCACCCATGTTCAAGAAGCTCTCGTTGGAACTCGGCGGAAAAAACGCCACGGTCCTGCTGGACGACGCCCCGCTGGATGACATCATGGACGAGTTGGTCCGTGCCTCCTTCACCAATTCAGGTCAAGTCTGCCTTTGCGGCTCACGCATCCTCGTGGACGCTTCGATTTACGACGATTTTGAAGAAAAATTCGTGGCCGCCGTGGCCGAACTCAACGTCGGCGATCCAGCGCTTGAGACCACCGCCATGGGCTCATTGATTTCAACCGAGCATCGTGACAAGGTCGAATCTTACATTCGACTCGGGCAGGAAGAAGGCGGACAAATCCTCGTGGGTGGAACCTCGGAGGACCACCCCGTGGACGACGTGCCGTCGGCTGGTGCCTTCCTTCAACCCACGGTCATCGGTGGCCTGAGTCCCACCTCGAAAACAGCAACAGAGGAGATCTTCGGACCCGTGGTCACCCTTCATCCGTTCAACGATGAGGACGAAGCGGTGAAAATGGCCAACATCACGGAATACGGTTTGGCCGGTTCCGTTTGGACCAAGGACCCTGAACGCGGCCATGCGTTCGCCAAACGGCTCGACACGGGCATTGTGTGGGTGAACACGTGGCTGAACCGGGACCTCCGAACGCCCTTCGGCGGAGTCAAGCAATCAGGGGTCGGTCGAGAGGGCGGCGCATGGTCGTTGAACTTCTTCTCAGAACTGACAAACATCTGTGTCAAAGGCCCCTAAAGCCACATGTTCAAATGAGACCCACGGGCTTGTATGGTATGGACGACGACCCGCTACCGCTGTTCGTCCTGCCGATGGTTCTGTTCCCTGGCGAACACCAAGAACTGCGAGTGTTTGAACCACGGTACCGACAGATGCTCGACACGTGCATCCTCGATGAACAGCCCTTTGGTTTGGTCATGAACGACCCGTTCGAACCAACCAACGGATGGGACGGCCCTCGTCGCCATGGTTGCGAAGCCATCATCCTCAACCACGAAACCCGCGGTGTGAACCACTTCATCACCATCACGGGCGGACGGCGTTTCTTCATNGACGACGTGTTGGAACCGGCCCTTCCACCGTTTTCGGACCCGAGCATGGCCTCCCTCATCGTGGACGGCGTGGCCCCGGACATCGAAACGTTGCTCGACCACCTGCCCGACGACGCTGAACACAGCCGGCTTTACATCGCTGCGAACGTCACGTACCTCGAAGAGACGGGCGAACTCAGCGACGACGACCAAGATTTTCTTCGCTTGTTGACTCGCAACGTTGTGGAACGAGCCGGCCGCGGCATGAACGTGGATGCTGCGGTGCTCAATCAGTGGGTCACCTCCATCTGCGAGGAACAGATCAGCGAGGAGAAAGCCTCCATCTACAACATTGCAGCGTTGTGCCTCAACGACCTTGAATCACGCCAGCAGTTGCTGGCGTGCANCACGGCCGAGGAAGCCATCCATGAACTGCGAACGCACCTCTTTGGCCACGCCGGGGAAGAAGAATAATCGCAGCGACGCGTTGAAAACACCGGGGGCGGTGGAAGCGCCATGTCCGTCTACAGCGAGGCGAAGAAGGTCACCACCCACACCCTCCAGGAAATGAAGCGGGCGGGTGAAAAAATCACCATGCTGACGGCTTACGATTACTCCCTTGCCCGCCTTGTCGACCAGGCAGGTGTTGACGTCATCCTCGTAGGGGACTCTGCGTCCAACGTCATGGCCGGTCAAGTCACCACGGTGCCCATGACCCTCGACCACATGATTTACCACGCCCAGTGCGTTGAGCGAGCCGTGGACCGCGCCCTGCTGGTCGTCGACATGCCGTTTGGAACCTACCAGGGGAACTCTCGTCAGGCGCTTGAATCCGCCATCCGCATCATGAAGGAATCCAGCGGCCACGCCGTCAAACTTGAGGGCGGCGCCGAAATTGCTGAATCGGTTCAGCGAATCCTAACCGCCGGTATTCCCGTGATGGGCCATCTCGGCCTGACCCCCCAATCGATCTACAAGTTTGGAACCTATTCGGTTCGGGCAAAAGAAGACGAGGAAGCAGAGAAACTCATCGCCGATGCGAAAATCCTCGAGGAAGCGGGTTGCTTCGCTATCGTGCTTGAAAAGATTCCACGAGAACTGGCCAAGCGTGTCTCCCAAGCGCTGAGCATCCCCACCATCGGCATCGGTGCCGGCCCTGACGTGGACGGTCAGGTGCTGGTCCTTCACGACCTGCTGGGCATCACCATGGACTTCTCCCCCCGGTTCCTTCGACGCTACCTCAACCTCGCTGAGGACATAAACGGGGCCATCAAGTCGTACTGCAGCGACGTTCGCTCGGGCGATTTCCCCAACGACGAGGAATCCTACACGTCCTGATCACCCAAAGAGGCTGAAGTACAGGAGGGACCCGCCAAGCGCCCCAATGTTCACGCCCATCGTGTGCCATATGGCCAAGCGAAACGGCGGCAAGTGAAAACGCCACCACGAGGTGCTCACCCAAATCCAGACGACAACGGCGAGGTAGCCGCCGCACACAAAGCCACCCAGACCGGTCGACCAGACCAACAACAGCGGGAAGGCGAGCGAAGCGATACCGGCAAGGTACTCCGTCCAGCGGTTGGGCGGATGGTTGGTCAACAACCGATGCAGAAGGGGCGAGAGCAGCATCATCAGCAGCAAGCCACCTTGGGGCGGGTTCGGCATCGGGTAGGGGTTGGCCGGCATCACGACCGCCTCCCAGGCGGCTCCAGCCGCCACACCAAAGGCGGTTGGTGCCATGACGTTGTCCAGCGTTTCACGCCAGGTGGCTGAACGGGGAGGTGGCGGAACAACCGAGATGGGCGTCGGCTCAGCCACTTCTCCGTCCATGGCCACACCTCACCGACGGTCGTTTATGACCCCTCGTCCCTCGGAAACGAAGAAAGATGCCGATGATGAATTAAACCTCGCCGACCTCCCTCGAGCCATGGGCAAAGGTCGCATCGTTGCGGGCTGCATCGCACCCCACCCACCCCACCTCGTCTATGCGGAAAATCCACCGCAGAACGAACCGGTTGCCGAAGGCGGCTGGGAGCAACTCCGGTGGGGCTACGAACGCCTCCGTGCCTCTCTCGCTGACAAAGACTACGACGCCATTGTGTTGCTCTCACCTCACTGGCAGACCTATGTCGGGACGCATTTCCTCGGGCTGCCCCATTTTGATGGACTCTCGGTCGATCCCATTTTCCCCAACCTCTTTCGCTACCACTACGACATGAACGTCGACGTTGACCTCGCCAAAGCCATCCACGACGAAGCCGCTGCAGCCGGTCTGCCCGTCAAGATGATGGAAAACCCCGACTTTCGGGTGGACTACGGAACCATCACCACCGGCCACCTGTTCAACCCTGATTGGGACAAGCCCCTGGTGGTCATCTCCAGCAACCGGTCCACGGCGTACTATTCGGTGGAGGTCATGCAGGAAATCATGATCGAGCTGGGGAAGGTGACGCGGAAAGCCATCGAAGCGTCCGGAAAAAAGGTGGTCGTCCTCGCCAGCAATTCCCTCTCCCATCGCCACTTCACCACCGAGTCAGAGATGCCAGAGGACATGAGCAAAGAGCACATCACGAGCCACGCCATGCACCTTTGGGACATGCGGATGATCGACTACATGCGAAGCGGACAAGCACAACGTATTCTCGACGAGATGCCCGAGTTCACCGAACAAGCCATCGCAGAAAGTGACGGTGGTGGGCTCTCGTGGTTGCTCTCCACCCTCAACGTTCCCGATTACCCCGCTATTCTTCACGGCTACGGCACGATCATCGGCACCGGCAACGCCGTGGTTGAATGGCCGTGCTACGCTCACGAGGAGGAACAAGCATGAGCGAGGGAGGCGTGGTCGCCTCGTTCGTGGTGCCCGTTCACCCGCACACGGTNCTGGCGCCCGACATGAACCCGGGATGGAGAGCGCTTCGCAACGCCTTTGACGAGGCCGCTCAGACCATCAACGATCTCGAAGCAGACCTGCTCATCGTTTACTCCACGACTTGGCCCTCCATCATCGGCCACCAAATCCAGGCCGACCCCAACCCCGAATGGGTCATGGTGGACCACGACTTCCACGATTTGGGTTCCATCCCTTACTCCTTCAACATCGACGCGGAATTTGCGCATGCGTGGGACGATGCAAACCGAAATCGAGGCTTGCAGAGCCGCTGTGTCAACTACAAAGGGTTCCCCATCGACGTTGGCTCCGTGGTGGCGCTCACCCTGCTCAACCCCGACAANCGCATCCCCGCCGTCATCGTCTCGTCCAACATGTACGCCAACCGTAGTGAAACCACCGTGCTGGCCAAATCCTGCCTTGACGTCATCAAATCTCAGGGACGACGGGCGGTGGCCATCACCGCCATGTCCCTCTCCAACCGCATGTTCACCGATTTCATTGAACCCGAGGAGGACAAAATTCACTCCCTCAAAGACGACGAATGGAATCGGAAAATTCTGGAATTTCTCGAACAAGGGCGTCTGGAAGACGTGGGCCAGTTGTCGCGGACGATTCACCAACAAATCCGCGTCCAGAAAGTTGTGGCCTTCAAACCGATGTGGTGGCTTTCGGCCATGAATGGAAATCGAAACGACCTCACCGGTAAGGTGCTGGCCTACGAGGCCATTCACGGCGCTGGAGGGGCCGTTGTCCACGTCGACCCAACCCCCACGGGCGTTGGCGACAAGGAATACGACGAGGACGACGTGGAGTACTTCCACGGTGAACGAGGCGTCCTGGACACCGGTGTCGAGGACCAAGTTCTCGAACCCCACGATGACGACCACGAACCAACGATGCCCTCCGAAAACAGCGGCCCGGCCCTGTGGGACCCCACGCAAGCGGAAGGTTCCGTTAACACCGAAGCGGCCCCCAAGCCCGTGGGCGCCTATCCCCACGCGAGGAAAGTCGGGGACATGCTNTACCTTTCTGGTGTTGGACCGCGTCAGCCCGGGACCAACGCCATCCCCGGCGGCCCCATTCACGATGAGGACGGGGAACCGTTGGACTANGACATTCGAGCCCAAACCCGGGCCGTTGTCGAGAACGTTCGCCGCATCGTCGAGGAAGCCGGCGCTCGCATGGATCAGGTCGTGGACGTTACCACCTTCCTCGTCGACATGAAGCGNGACTTTGGTGGCTACAACGAGGTGTGGGCCGAGACCCTCGGGAAAGTTGGACCCACCCGGACGACCCTCGCCATCGATGCGCTTCCGACCCCCATCGCTGTCGAGATGAAGGTCATCGTCCATTTGGCCGAATAATTCCAGAATCCGGCGAGATACGGCCGCAATCGGACAAGAGTTCAAGGACAGCCTTCGGTGAGCAGGGGGCGGAAGCCCTTTGCTTACCGGAATCCGGGGAATACGCATGGATGTGGAAAAAACCGTAGAACTTGCACGCACCATCGGACTGAAGACCTTGGTGATTCTCTCGTTGTCGTCAATGTTGGGCTCCGGATTGTTTCTCCTCCCAGCCTTCGCCCATGAGGTCGTGGGCCCCGGCATGTGGTTCGCCTTCTTGCTCGCCGGGAGCGTCGTCATTGCCAGTGCCTACTCGAAGGCAGAACTGGCGAGCGCCATGCCGCTCTCGGGCGGATTTTACGTCTACGCCGAGCGAACCTACGGCCACCTGATCGGGACCATCAGCGGTCTCGGCTTGTTCGCCTCGTTCATGCTGAAGTCTGCGTTTGCCCTCGTGGGTTTTGCGGCCTACATGGAAGTCGTCACCGAGCATTTCGGATGGAGTGACGTCAATTCCAAGGCCATCGCCATGGTGCTTCTCGCACTCATTNTGATCGTCAACCTCACGGGCGTGAAAGCCATCAAGAAAGTGCAAATCCCCATCGTNACGGGTGCCATGGCCATGGTGGCTGTGNTCTGCGTCATGGCNTTGTTTTCCGGCGACATGGATTACGGNCGCCCGGTTGAAAATTTCCAGCCGGTGTCCCTGGAAATGGGAACGGCAGCGGCGTTGGTGTTCGTCGCCTTCTCGGGAGCCATCAAAGTGGGCGCCATCGGCGGCGAGGTCATGGACCCGGAAACCAACCTTCCGCGGGGCATGATTCAATCCTTGGTCATCGCCACCGTGCTCTACGCAGTCGTGGCCTACATCATGGTCGCCGTGATGGACCCCGGTGACTTCATGGTCGACAACCATGCTGTCGAGAATCCGATTTCGGTCTTCGCAGACTCGGTGGCGGGTACCTTGGTGGTTCTCGTCGCCTCTCTGGTGGCCATCATCGCCATGGCTTCCATGGCTCTGGCGGGCGTGCTTTCGTCCTCACGCTTCCTCTACGCCATGGCCAAAGACGGCGTGCTGCCCGCACCGCTGGGAGAACTCAACGAGCGCTACAAAACACCCCACTGGCCCGTCTTGGTCACGGGCATCTTGATGGCCGTGTCGATTTACTCGTTTGACGTCCACGTGATCGCAGAACTCGCCTCTGGATTCATCCTCATGGTGTTCATCGTGCTCAACCTAACGGTCGTGGTGCTGCGGGGTGCCGGTCCAAAGCACGAATGGAACCCAACGTACCGGTCGCCGATGTACCCGCTGCCTCAAATTTACGGCACGCTGGCGGGCCTGATGATGTTGGTCCTGATGGGCAAAAAGGCCCTTTACGGAGGCAGCGGCGCCGTCCTCCTTGGTTTGGTGGCGTGGTTCGCTTACGGTCGAAGGAACGTCCAGCCAAGGGAAGGCTCCACGCCCCTCAGCGCTTTCCTGGGCCGGGATGAACCGTCGGCTGAAGAAGAGTGAGGCCAGCGCGGCCTCGTCCGGAACGGCTCCTCAGGCCAGAATGAGACGAAGGTTCTCGAGGCTGCGCAATTCGGCGAAGTAAATCTGCTCGATGGCGTCGTACATCTCCTGATCGCCCACCTCGTCGAGGAGCTTGATGATACCAGCATAAACTTCAGCGGCCTTGGTTTCTGTTTCCAACGAGCGCTCAAGCATGGCTTTGAAATCCGTCGTGTGCGCAATGGGGTGCGCATTGCGTTCTGTGACGGGAACACCGCCAAGTTTGACGATGGCTCTTCGAACCACATCAGCGTGGGCCATGGATTCCGTGGCCTCCTCATTGAACATCGGGTCGAGTTGCAATCGGTGGATGCCCTGGACGTTGGCGGCATAATGAGCGTACATGCTCATCGCTCGAAGTTCCCACCCCAAGGCCTCGTTCAAACGGTCAATCAGCACTTCGCCGCCCATGACGCGAGGAGGGACTCATCCGATTTGAACACGCGCATGAATTGCTAACGCTCACTCGTGGCGTATCCATTCACCATCGGGCGTGACTTCCCAATACTGCAACTCCTCTGAGACATCAACGTACCAACCGGTTTGACCTTGAACGGTGGAGGGGGTGGCTTGCATCACGCCCACCTTTCCTGCTTCCTCGGCGAGGGCTTTCATCGATTCAAGCGTGAGACCGTGGCGCTCATGGAGAGGCGTTTCGTCCTCGACTCCTGAACTGCGAACGAACTCCTCCTCAGCCTCGTCCTCATCATCGTCAAACGCCTCCTCAACCCAGTCCTCGGCGGCTTGAGCGGCCTTCCTCGTGAGGGTGACCAACACGGCGAGGAGCAGGAGCAGGAGGACCGCCGCCATGGTCATGGCCGTGTTCGTTGAACCAACGGCACCGCCAAGCAACACGTCCTCAACATCGAAAAACGTCTGCGTGAGCAAGCCGCTCCAGCTCACCGTGCAGGAACGGTCGGTTCCACCGTTGTCGATTTCGACCTCCCACGTACCGTTGGTGACAAAGGAAGCGGAACCTGCCGTGCATGAAATCGTGGTGTTGGCTTTGGGGATGTTGAGGGTGTTGCCGTAGACATCGGTCGCAAAGGCGTTCAGCAGGACGACATCGCCCTCAGCGATGCCATCACGACTCATCGAGGCTTGAATCCGGACCGGCTGCCCCGCCTCGATGGTGAGCGGAACGGAGTGGATCGCTCCGTTGTCCTCGAGAACCAACTCGTAGGTTCCGACCTTCTTCCCAGTGAATTGCCAGTAGCCCAAACCGGTGGGGGAGGCTTCCAGTTCGCCAAGTGAAGCGTTGAGCGAAGCAGTGACCGAGGTTGATTCAGCGATGTTGCCGTGAACGTCCACCACTTGGATGAACAGGTCTTGCGGTTCACCAGCCCTCACCACCAAGCCGTCGTCAGCGTCCGTGATGAGCCCGTGAGCATCCCCCGCAACGACGGTCAGACGGACCGTAGCAAACACGCCGTCGGCGTTGACACGGATCTCGTGGCCTCCAACACTGGTCGCCGTCCAGCGCCCATCGTTGAGCAACATTTCGAGCGTGATGTCCTTCCCGTCAAGGCTCCAGTTCAAGGCCACCGGTTCAAGTTCGTTGCCGAACGCATCGAAGAACGTCGGGTCGAGGTCGAGTGCACCGTCAGCGGGAACGCGACTGCCCTCGCCTTGAAGGGTGATGAACGCCAAACGTCCGGGGCTCACATCGAACGCAATGTCAGCGGTGAACATGGCACCCGTGGTGTTGTCAAACCAACTTCCGTCAAACTTCCATGAGCGCGCCGATTGCGCCTGTACCAAAGCGTAGGTGTCGTCGACGGACAGTTCGCTGGCTTCACCCATGCCCATGGTGATGTTGCCATCAACCACCCACCGGTTGCCCTTGACGTCCTCGGCAACGAGTTGCAGCACGACTTGGTCGCCAGCAGAGGGCCCCCGTGGTTCAATCGAGAGGGTCATGTCGATGGCGCGACCGTGAACCACGTCAACCGCAAGGCTCGTGGAAACCGTACCGTCGACACCGACGATGGTTGCCGGGCCGGTGCCTGATGGGTTCCAAAAGACCCGGTCCTCCTCGTCCACGGACAGCCCGCCCGAGGACGCCGTCAAGGACGTAATGGAGGGGGAAACAAAACCGATGTAGCCGTTGACGTCTCGCCGCTCAAAGACAAGTTCGTAGGATTCACCGGCCATGAACTCGGTCGGTGCGTCAGCAATCACGAGCGTGGAGGCCACTGCGTCCCCGGGGATGACGTGGAGGGTCGCGCTTCCGGTGATGTTTCCAGATGACACGGAAATGAGCCATCGTCCCGTGTTCGTGGCGAGGTACTGACCTTGGGCGTTGAACGAGCCGTTCTCAGCAAACCACGCCAGGGAACCAACGTTGGAGAGCGGCATTTCATACCCGTTGATGTCGACCAATCGAGGGATGATGGATTGGAGGGAGCCGGCCCGAACCGTCAGCGGTTCATCGAACACAAAGGCATGAGGGGCACCTGCGGTGACCGTCAAGGTGGCTCGGGCTTCGAGTTGGTTGTACCGAACACGGGCGTGGACCTCACCGAGTTCATCCGCCGTCCAGGTCGGTTCACCAAGACCGGCGTACACGCCGTCGATGTCCCACACCATCGTTGACGGACCCGCCATGCGATTGCCTCGACTGTCGAGCAGGTCCGCCGTCAAGGTGGTGGGCTCGAGCACGCCCAGGTTTGTTCGCGTGATCTCAATCGACGTGGGGACACCGGCCAGCACGGTGATGTTGTGCGTTGCGACCAACCCGTTGTGCGAAGCGGTGATTTGCACCACGCCAGCCGACCACGGGTAAAACATCCCGGTGTCTGACACGGTGCCGTTACTCGAAGACCATTGGATTTCACCGGCCAGTGGGTTGTTGACCGGATCGTAGATGATGGCTTCGAACATCACCACCTCGTCGGCCGAAACAGAAGCCGGTGGCGCGTCAAACACCACGCGGTCGGGGGTGCCCGTTCGCATCACATCCGAGACGTCTTCGAGGTGGACTGGAGCGGTGGTGGAAAGGCTTCCCAACACGACGAGCGCCACGAGAGCGACGCAAGCCTTGGGGAAGGACATCGTATCACACCCTCACTCGTTGTATTCTTGCCATTCTTCCTCGCCGGCCAATCGGTACCACCAGGTACCATCCTCGTCTTCCCACCATTCCGTGCCGTCTTCGTCGACGCTGGTTTCGGCCTCGGCTTCCTCCTCAACTTCCGCAGGTGCGGCTTCCTCGGCAGGGGGACCGGTGGGGCCCGGAGCAGGACCGGTGGGACCAGGCGCAGGACCGGTTGGACCGGGTGCAGGACCGGTGGGTCCAGGTGCAGGACCGGTGGGGCCAGAGGGACGGTCATCGTCGTCATCGTCCTCGTCATCATCGTCCCAATCGTCCATGCGTCCGCTTCGCATGAACGACACGACGAGACCGAGGAGCACAACCGCAACAACACCGAGCAAGCCAGCACCGACGTAATAGAGGGTCCCGCCNGCNTCNAAGAANCCNGCGAGGTTGCCNNCNACNNTNATNTCCNCGTTNNCNCGNNCNGCNCCNACGCTNANNGTGATGGTNTGNGGNCCNTCATCGAGGGTCGTGANNGTCCANANGTCGGANGAGGTCATCATGGCNGNNCCNCGNCCNGTGGANTCNACNTGNANGCTNCCNGGNACGGGNATTTCGTTGTCAAAGGCGTCGAAGGCACGGATGCTGACGTCCAAACTCTCCAGTTGCTGGACGGTATCAGCAGAGAGGTTCACCTCAAGCCGTGCAACAATGCTTTGAGCCTTGACATTGATCTCGGTCGTGGAGACCGCCCCCCCAACAGCGTACTGCAAGGTGTGGGGTCCTGCCACCCTCGCTTCGTAGGTGTAGGTGCCTTCGGACGTCGTGATCACACTGAGGGTCGGGACGGATTGACCGTCCTCGGTCCACTCAACGTTCTGTGGGAATTGGTTGCCGTCGGCGTCGGTGCCCGTGACCTGGATGTCAACGCGGTCGCCGGCCGTTGGGGTGCTGAGTGAAACATCAGCGCTCACCGTGACCGCTTCACCATGCACCACCGTGAGCGTGATGCTGTCCGAGATGTTGAAACCGGTGCCACTGACCTGGTAGGCTTCAATGCGCCATTCACCCACCATAGTGGCTTCCCAGCGCATCTCATCGAGGAGGAGTTGGGTGGTGATGTCCTTGACATCGCCGGTTGCGACGTTGACCTCAATCCACGTCAACCCGTCCGAGGTGATGCGGTTGCTGTCGGCGTCGTAGAGGTCGGATTGGAAGTCAACGGCGTAGTCCGATGTTAACTCAAAGACGGCTCCGGTGGTTCGGTCGGGGTCGTTGGCCGTGCCCTGAACGGTGACCGTGTGGAGGAAGCCGTGGTCAACGGTCATGTTGATGCTCACGGCGTGGACGGTGGTTCCGTCGTCGTAGGTAGCCGTCAAGGTGTAGGGGTCATCGCTGGCGAAGTAAGGCGTGAAGGTGGTGGTGTCGCCGCTCAGCACCTCGAGGAAGTTGGTCGAGTCGCCCATCGTGGGGTGGTCAAGCGTCCAATTCACCACGATGGCCCACTGGTTGCCCTTGGCGTCAATCGCAAACACGTCGGCATCGAGGGTGTCGTCAGCGGTCAATTCGAAATGAGCCCACGTCGAGACGACATCGTCCACCTCGATGCGAAGGGTCTGAATTTCACCCTTGGCCACGTCGATGGTGATTTGCGTCAGCGTGGTTTCATACCGAGCTTCCAAGATCTTGGCTCCGGTCTTCACCGGGTCCCAAATGGCGGGTGCACCGGGTGTGAGTTGGCCGTCCGAGGTCTTGGTCCAGTTGTCGGCGGGCAGCACCACGGCCAAGCGGTTGCCGCGCACGTCAATCCGGGTGGTGTTGATGTACACGCGATCATCGGCGGTGATGGACGTGGCTGATGCGTTCAACTCCAAGCGGTCAATAGCGCCGTGACCCACCGTGATGTTGATTTCGGCAGCGACACCGGAGACCGAAGTCACTGCGAGGCTCCAAACACCCACGTGGTCGGGGAAGTATTGCTGATTGATCTCCGAGTAGTTCCCGTTGTTGGTCGTCCAGGTCAGGTTCCCCGCTTCACTGAGCGGGAGTGCGTTGCCAAACTGGTCGTAAAGGTCCAGAGTGATGTCGCACCAGACTCCTGCGGGAACGGTGCCCTCGCATCCGGCCATCACAAAGAACGACGGTGCGCCGGGAAGGACGGTGACGTCCACGACCACCTGCTGGCCGCTGGCTGGATGTGACACCGTGATGGTGTGCGCACCAGCGGCGTAGGGCATGAACGTCGTACCCATCATGCTCCCGTTGGACGGGGTGATGTCGATGGTCTCGCCCGTCCTGAAATTGCCGTGTTGGTCGGCCATCTGAGCGTTAATGGCAAGCGTTTCATCGGCGGTGATGGTGGCCGTCAGCGGTGTGACGATGAGGTCAACGGGTGCACCGGGGGTGACCGTGATGTTCTGGGTTCCGCACACCAAGCCAAAGCACGACGTGATGGTCGTGACACCGGATGCAGAGGGCGTGAACAGACCGTTGCTGCCGATGCTCCCGGAGGAAGCAGACCAGGTCATGGGCGGTGCCTGAACCATGGATTGATGGTCGTAGGCCACCGAGTTGAAGTTCACCGCCGTGTCGGCGTCGGTGGTCGGTGTCCCCGAAGGACTGATGGCCACGCTGGTGATGTTCGTGGTGTTGAACTGAATTTGCGGCCTAAAGTTGACGTTGGTGGCCGACCCGGAATAGAACGAGGCATGAGCGTGCCCGGTGTTGGGCGTGGCGATGATCATCCAAGCCTGTTCGTTGGTGATGGTCATGCCTGCGGTGCTGACATCGAACCAAATCCATCCCGTGGTGTCAACGTTCACCACCGTGGTGGAAACAGCATCACCGTAGTCCACACCGGCTTGCATGCCGGGTGCACCCCAGGTGCCACCGGCGGTGGTGCCGTTCCAAGTGGCGGAGGCGGCGCCCCAGTTGACGTTCGTGATCGGGTGAACACTGAACGAAACCGATGTGGCACCCTGAACGTAGGTCCACGATTCGACGTACATGCCGAGGGACGCCGAGTGCACCTGTTGGTATTGAGCAAACGGCACCTGAGCGGCGTCCAGTGCCACGTTGATGCGACACTCGTCCGCCCAAAGGGTTCCGCAGTAGGTTCCTGCGCTCACGGTGGCTTCACCGGCGAAGTTGGTGTTCGGGTATTCACTGTAAACGGCCGTGTCCTGGACGTTGGTGTGGCCGAAAGCGGCGATTTCGCTTCCGGTCTGGAACGTGTACGTGAAGGTGTAGTCGTTGTTGTAGGTGTGGTCTGGCTCGCCGACGGCAAAGCTCCAGCGAGAGGAAGACGGTCCGGGGATGGACTGGTTCACGCCTTGGACCCACCACGAGAAGAGTTGGCCCTCGGTCAGGTTGTTCTCAAANCGGAAGGTGGTGTTCGTGATTTCTGAATCNTCCCACGAGCGGAATTTGTAGACACCGGTCTCGTTGGCGACGGTGACGATGTAGCCCGTTGCTCCGCTGACCGGCGTCCACGNCAAGGCCGGTTGGGTTGAAGGCGTCAACAGACCGTTGCTTTCGGCGTACAGCACCTGACCGTCGGCCGGCGACGTCAACGTCGGCTGCGCCGGAGGCACGATGCCGTTCACGTTGTCCACGTAGTCAAGAACCAGATGGGGATGATAGGTGGCGTCATAGTATTCAGAGGAATAGAAACTGTGGGAAGAACCGGTGGTGCCCACCATGGCAAGCATGAACGTCATCGTGGTGTTGCCGTTGGCGATGTTGCTTTGGGCGAGGCTGGTCAAGTCCCACTCCATCCATCCGAAGGGGTTGTTCAACGTGAGCGTTGAGCGAGTGATTTCGCTGGTTGAGCAGGACGGAGCCGTGGCCCAGACGACGCTGGATTCAGTGAAGCCACTGCAAGGGTAAGCAGCGATGGTGGTCGATGAGGTACCGGAAACGCCCGGCTGGTACATGCGGAGCATCATCTGCGTGGGCGTCATGGCGGACGGCCAAGGGATGTTGCTGAGGTCGTATTCCATCAGGATACGACTCTGGCCCGTACCGAGACTGTTGACACCCAGCACCATGGTGTTGGAGGCCCCTCGGTTCACCGTGGCGTTGGAATCGATTTCAACATCCTCCACCAACGGCAATTGACCCGAGTAGTCAAAGATCGAGCCACGAGACAGGTTCAGCGTGTGGTTTCCGTTGCCGTCATCGCTGCCCTGATCTTCAGGAACGCGGTACTTGTTGACGGAGGACCACTCGCCGATGCGGTCGCCCTGGTCGGCTCTCACGCGCCAGTAGGTCCAGAAATCCCCTTTGGAAAGGTTGGAGGAGGTGTACGTGTTGTTGAGGAAGTCGAACGTATCGTTGCCGTAGAGTCCCGCCACGATTTCGTCGTGCGTCCAACAGGTGGTGATTTCCTCGTTAAGGAAGGAGGGATCACCGCCGCCACACGCTGCGATTTGCGTGTGGTTGCTGTAGGTGAGGTTGAAGGTGAAATCGGTGCTGTTCAGCCCCGACGGACGAGGCTTGGACGTGTCCCAGAGCGTGGTGCCGTCCAACGGCGTGAGTCCGGTGGGTTGCGATGGCACCCATGCATCGACGATGCGATAGGTCAGGTTGAGGCGTGGACGAACATCGATGTTGCTGGCTTCACTTGAGGCGAACTGAACGCGCCCGTCAACGGCCCCCGCACGGTCTCCCACGGCGAACAGAACAACGTCAAGTTCAGCGAGGTTGTTGGCCAGCGCGTGTTGAACCAGGGCCGTCACGTTGAACGCCGTGGTACCGGTGGCGTTGACCCACTGCGCTGGATTGAAGGGTATGTCAAAATCGTCTTCGGAGTATCCACCTGCGCTCGCCCAGGTCGAATTGTTTCCGGCTGGATAGGCGTACACGGAAGATTCCGTCCAGGCCGTGGTGGTTTCACCGACGGCAACGTACGTGCTCTGGTACGCGTTGATGGCCGTGAATTCAAGGCTGGCGTTCACCACTTCGTAGGTCCCCGGCATCGGTAGCGAGCTGAAATCCATGTTGACCAGCGACATGGAACGAAGGTTGGGGTTGCTGGTGGACACTTGGCTTCGGCCGACATAGAGGCTGGAGGATGCGCCGCGATTGGTGTAGATGTTCCCCGTGTCGAGGAAGGTGTCGGACGTCACCGAGGGGTAGGCGGTTGACGGGATGATGGAGCCCTCTTGGATGGAAAGCGTAGCGTGGGTGCTGTTGATTTCCTCTCCGACGTCGTTGGGGAGGTAGAAAATGGTCGAGGTGCTTCGTGGACCAAGCATGCCGTTGTTCATCGGTTGCACCATCCAGCGAATTTCCTGAGCGAAGGTCAGGTCTTGCGGGGGTGTGAACGTGAGGTTGGTGATGTCGAAGGCGGCAGGCGTGGATCGGGAGTCGTAGGTGTAGAGCCCAGCCATGTCGTTGCTGGCGTCCGCCTGGATGAACACCCGCCATCCCGTGGCGGTCGTCGACCCGCTGTACGTCCACGAGAAGGTGGGCGAGCGGTCCGCTTTGAGCGCGTGAGAAGCGGTGTCCCACACGATGGAACCGCTGGTTGGCGCGGCATTCACGCCGCTCACGGTGGGGGTCGCCACGGTGCCGTCCTCCCAGGTGAGCGTGAGGTACGGGCGTTCGCTGGCGCTGCCCTCGGTTGAAGTGAAGGTGATTTCATCGGTGGTTTGGCTGGAGGTGTAGACCATGAGCGAAACATGGTTCTGTCCTGCTGCCATGGCGGCCTGAACCGCTTCGGTCACGTCAAAGTCCATCCAGTCGTCGGCCACGCTGTCGACGAGATCGACGTAGCCGCCGATGTCGGTGCCGATGCTGCGACCACCTCGTTGTGCCCAAGCGTTGGTGCCGTCGTAGGTCGTGGCGTTGGCTGAGGTGGTCCAGGGCTGGAGGACGGGTCGAATGGCGACCGGTTCGTCTTCAACCGAGCCGTATTCTGCAAACAGGCTCAGTTCAGCTTCGGTGACTCGAGCCCCGCTGGGTTGTGGGACTTCATTGAGTGGAATGCGAATCAGGGCCGCGGCCTGATAGCCCGTGGCGACTTCACCGACGGTCAACGTGGTGGAGTTTTCATTCGTGTCGTCTGAACCGGTCCCGTTCTCGATGACGTACGTGTCAACAAGGTGAGGGGTGTTGAGGTCAGGAAGAGCACCGTGGTGGCGCAGTTCAACCGACGCCTTGGTGGCGTTGAACACGACGGTGTTGAGGTCGGGGAGTTGGAAATGGTAGGCGTTTGACCAGTTGCCGATTTGGTTCGTGGCCGACACGGCTCGAACACGCCAGTACCAGGTCTTGCCGTCATCCAAATCAGACTGAAGAGCGAAGGACGTGTTGGCCACGTCAAACCCAGCATCGTTCCACGATGCGTAGGTGAGGCTGTTCACGGAGGCGAAGTCACTCTGGGTGTCCAGTTGGACGATGTAGCCCGCCAGTGCCATGGTTCCGGCGAAACTCCAATTCAGCACGGGTTGGGCGATCGGGGTGAGGTCGACCCCCGTCCCAATGGACCACGAACCGTTGAGTGGAAGGGTCGGGGATGGGTTGGCCGGCAACGCATCCGATCCTGGAACGTAAACGAAGGAAAGCTCTGGACGGCTGGCCATGGAATCTTCGGCCGTGCTGAAGTACGCCGTNCGCGCACCCCCAGAGCCTGCGCCGAGCATGCCGGCGATGAAGTCAACGCGTCGGTCCTCACGCATGGCGTTCTGAACCGCCAGCGTGACGTTCCACTCCACGGCGTCGCCCTCGGAGAAGGAATTTCCAACCGAGACGCTATCGAGGAGAGAACCGCGCTCGGCGCCTTTGGCACCGGCTGTGGCCCAGGAGTTGGAACCGTCGTAGCTCGACCAGGTGGCATCCCCCGCACTCCAGTCGTTCTGGTTGCTCTCCCAAACGCCGATGGTGGGCGACCCGAAGGTGGTAGATGTCAACGACATGGAAAGGTGAGCCGACTGCACCGCATAACCGTCGGGCAACAGGTTCGAGACGAGGTTGCAACCCACCAATCCCGTGATTTCACCGCCGAACGGGCTGTAATCGATGGTCATCTCCGAATCGCCGTCATAGTTGTCGTTGGGGGCTGCGCTGTCGATGTAGGTGTCCATGCACTCGGGGTACTGGTTGTCTTGCGAGCCGTTGCCGTGCTTCAAGCGGAATTCATACCGGTCCCCGCCCAGCCACGTGCTCTCAAGCGACGACACGAGGAAACTCGAAGTGACCCATTCGCCGTAGTGACCATCAGCGTTGACCGTCGCCATTCGCCAGAAGTACATGTTGCCAACTTCAAGGGTCTTGGTGCCGGTCATGGCGAGGGTCCCGTCGGTCGGGCTGAAGTCGTTGTCTACACGGGTATCGACTCGCATTTCGCGGAGGCGGAAGTCTTCGTCCGTGGCCAACTCAAAGAGAATGTCGTCCCCGGTGGCTGGCTGGGACCAGTTCAGCGAAGGTTGGGTGTTGCCCGAGAGGTTGTCGCCGGTCTTGTTCCAGACGGCCAAGCTTGCAGCGGGGGCCGTGAGGCTCACGGCCGTCGGTGGCGTACCGGTGCCCCATTCGTAGGTGACGGAGAACGATGGCGCATCGCTTGGATTGCCGGTTTCAGCGGCGTGGAAGAAGATGCCTTCGTTGTTGGTATAGGACTCGAATTTCCCACGAACAGCGATCATCAGGTCGAGCGGATCCTGATCCCCGCCGTCGAGGTAATTCTGAACGGCGTGGTCGAGGTCAAAGGTGAAACTGTTGCTGGTTTGGCTCCCGTTAGCGAGGGCCACCGTGGCCGTGCCGTTTGATCGACCACCGTCGTACCATTGGATGCCACCCGATGCCATCTGGTTCCACGTGACTTCCTCCTCAGCCCACAGGCCCGAATCTTCCATGCCGTGGATGGACACCATGGGGCTACCGGAATACGAAGAACGCGTCAGTTTGAGTTCAGCGTTGAGAATGGTCAAGTTGTCGTGCAGGCCCAACTGGTTCAGGGACGCACGGAAGTGAATCAGGCGCTCTTTGTTCGAGGTCATGCTGGCTTCGACGAGGGCATCTGCACCGTAGTTGTAGGTCTTCCTGGTTTCGTTCACAAACGTGTCTTGGAGGAAATCCAGTTCGAGGCCAGTGTCGGTGGGGCCGAGGGTCATGGTGGCGGTGCCGTCACCGTTGTCGACCACGTTGAGGTTCGGCAAGAGGAACGTCGTGCTGTCCCACGGACCCCACTGGTCGTTGCTGTCCACGGCACGAACGCGCATGTGCATCGAGGTCCCGTTGGTCAGGGCGAGGCTGGATGGAAGGTTGTAGGCGCCGGATGTACCGGTGGACGCAAAGGTCGACCAGAGCGTGGAGAAATGCCATGCTTCGTCGGTAGCAGAGCGCCAATCCTCAGCGTTGCTGAGTTGGATTTCAACGTCCGTTCCGGTGTTGAGAGCATAGGACAGGGTCGGGGTGGTGACCGGCTGAAGCAAGAAATCAGCCTCCATCCAAGGCGCGCCGTCGTCCACGGGCAGGTCGGTGGCGACCGTGGCCCCGTTGGTGGCGGCGCTGTTCGTGGTGACATCAAGGGTCAGTTCGGGCCGGTCGGCCACAGCGGTGGCTTCGGACATGGCACAGTCGTAGGAGGCACCGAACGATGCAACGACCACCGAGAGGTAGGCAGCGTTGGAACGTGCAGCCTCCTGAGCGATGGAGGTCACGTTAAGCGTCAGGGTCCCGTTGCCCGAGAGCAAGGTGGGCGGTTCCCAATCGCCCCGGTCAGCGTCGGCCTCTGCGCCGGCTTGCGACCAGATTTGATTGTTGGCGAACAACACCCACGAAGCATAGGAACCGTTCCAAAACCGGTCCATGTTGGCCACGTAGGCCGTCAGTTCGGTGGGGCCGAGGGCTTCCGTGGTGCACTCCAGATCGATGCTGGCCTCGTGAACGGTGTCACTCGACGAGTAATTCATCGGGAAACGGAGCAAGAGCCGCGACTCCTGAGCGGGACCGTCGGCCAAAACCCCGGTGGACGAGGTGTTGTAGGTGGTGGTGGGCGCCGAAGCGGTGATGTACGTGTCGGCGTGAACAGCGTGATAGGAAACGCTGCGATGCACGCTGGTTTCATCCTCGAGTTCCGACCAACCCTCCATNGTTTGAGGCAGCGAAAGGTCGGCGAAAATAAACATCAACACGAGCAAAAGCGCGGTGGCTCGGGGAGGAACGATTCGTACGCTACGCATGGGACTCAACCCTTACACCACTCCCCATTATAGGGACTTTTCCCTTAGAGGGCTTGAGGGGCCACCCTCGTGTGCAAAATCAGGACCAATTTTTCCCTCATTCACCCATGCGAATGTTGAAGGAGGCTCGTCAACGAGAAGGGAAAGCATGAGCGAACTTTGGGTTGAGAAACACCGCCCCCAATCGGTGACTCAAATCAAAGGACAGGCCGCTGTGGTTCAACGACTGGGAACCTACGCCGGCAACAAGAACTTCCCCCACCTGTTGTTTGCTGGCCCACCTGGCACTGGAAAAACGACGGCAGCCATGGCCTTGACCAAGGACATCTTTGGAAACGACTTCCGACAAAACCTGCTCGAAATGAACGCATCTGACGAGCGGAAATTGGAGAGCATCCGAACCAAAGTCAAGCAGTTCGCTCGAACCCAACCGTACGGTGGTGCGGCGTTCAAGATCATCTTTCTCGACGAAGCCGACGCGCTGACCAACGATGCACAGGGGGCCCTTCGCCGCATCATGGAGCAATACGCCGAAACCTGTCGGTTCATCTTGTCGTGCAACTATTCCTCCAAGATCATCGAACCCATCCAATCCAGATGCGCTGTGTTCCGGTTTCGTCCGCTTTCGGACGCCGACGTGTCCGCACAAGTCGTTCACGTGTCGGAACTTGAGGGGCTCACNCTGGGTGAGGGGGCCGTGGAAGCGCTGACTCGGATCTCCCAAGGCGACCTCCGGAAGGCCCTGACGGCGCTTCAGGTTGCGGCGGCGCTGAACACCACCGTCAGCCGCGAGTTGGTGTACGAAACCTCGGCGACCGCCCCGCCCGAAGCCCTCCACCAGTACCTGATGGCCTGCAGGGACGACGGGTTCCACGTNGCTCGGCGAAGACTGCGAGAATTGCTCGACCAGTTCGGCCTCGCAGGGACGGATTTTGTCAACCAGTTGCATCGNGAGTTGTACAGCGCTGATTTCCTCGAAGAACGCTCCAAGCTGGCCTTGACCGAATGGATGGCAGAAATTGACTACCGCTTGGTCGAAGGAGGCGGTGAACAGATTCAGTTGGACGCGCTGACCGCTCAAATCGTCCAGCACCTCCGAGCCTGATTCACTTTCAGTTTTCATTCAAGGGTCCCCAAAACAAACCCATAGGTTGGTTCCAACGNACANCCATGTCCCCTCTGTTCAATCGCGTTGAAAACGCCCTNTGCTGGACCGTGTTGGCCCCGCTCGTACGAGCACGGCGCGAAAGAACCGAGCGGCGAATCGGTCAGGAATGGTTCGACCGTCAGCGGATTGACCGCGTGCTGAACGACATCATCCGGCAACACGCCGACTTACTCGATTGATGCTTCGGGCGGGTTGACGGCGAAGGTCCAAGTGTAGGTCCGGGTGTTCTCCCAGGGATCGCCCTGTTCCACGATCTCAACCACGATGGTGTGGTCGCCCACCGCCAAACCTTCCCCGAGGAAAATGGCGAAGGGCAGGTCAAGATCGGCGTGCGGCAAGAGGATCGGAGCAGATTTGTTGTTGGCCGTACGCCACGTGCCAACATCGGTTCCGTGTTCCTCCCAAAACGTGGCGTTGGAATCGATGGTGGTCGCCGTGTTTTGGAACTGATGAACCACCGTTACGTTGGCACCCGTATCGTCCACGTTGTCCGCAAGCCCAAACAGGACCCATGCACCACCGACAACGTATTCTCCCTCTTCNAGGGTCCATTCGTTGGTCACACCGTTCACCTTGTCAGCAAAGGTGTAGTTGCCGTCGTGCTCAATGACCACGGCCCACTCGTCAGCCAGTTGCGGTGCGACGATGTCCCCAAAGGGTGGGTTGACCACCAAAAACGAAAGGGAAAGGAACGTGAAGGTGTAGAGGAAAAAGGCGCGAAACCAGGTGCCTTTGGTGTAGTGCTCTTTGAAGCGTTCAGGCATGACCATGCGGTGGATTTGTGGAATCAGGATCATCATCGTCAACGGAAGGATGTAGAGCACGTCCGTTTTGTCGAGCGTCGTGGAGGGCATCAAAATGTACCGCATCATCATGGTGACGATGAAGGAATAGAAGATGACCAGCCACATGGACGCCGTGTCGGCCCGTTCCTTGCCGTGGTGCTTCACGGGGTCGAACGGTTCGATGCCAAGGTCAGCACCGGACCGGCGTTTTTTCTTCTCGGCGTTTTTTGCCCCATCACGTTTCATGCGCTCGGCTTGCGCCGCCGCCATGGCCGTTTTGAGGTCCACCATGTTCAGCCGTGACCCGAGCAAGTGTTAGAACACATCGGTTCTGCATCGTTGCCCCTGGACCCTTCGGGTGCATGCCTTCCTTCCGATTTCTTCAAAGAGGGCAGGGCGCACCGTCGGGACAGGCCGGGGTGGCGTAGTTGGTAGCGCGTCGGACTCATAGGGCAGCCTCCAAGGCGATCGTATGACGTGCAAAGCCCCTTGTGGTGTCTGAGACATCCGAAGGTCGCGGGTTCGAGCCCCGCTCCCGGCACCAGTTTCTTGCCGCCNTGGGTAAACACACAAAGAGGAGGAGAGCATCGACAAAGCCGAGCCACATGACGGACGCATTGCTCAGCATGGAAAACGTACAGCGACACTACGACACACCGGCCGGCGTGGTCAAGGCTCTCGACGGTGTGAGCTTTGACATCCGGCAAGGTGAACGCGTCATCCTGCTGGGTCCCTCCGGTTCTGGAAAAACCACCCTGCTGAACTGCCTCTCGGCGTTGGACAGCCCCACGGGGGGTTCCTACACCTTCCTCGGTCANGAGGTCCCGCGCAACCACTCGGAGAACATGACCTCGTTTCGAAGGGACAACATCGGCTATGTCTTCCAATTCTTCAACCTCCTTCAGGACCTGACCGTGCTTGAAAACATCCTTCTGATTCAAGAACTGGCCGGAAAAAAGGACCCGGCCCGCGCCAAAGAATTGCTCGGACTGGTCGGACTGGAGGCTGAAGTCAACCGCTTCCCGGGGGAGATCAGCGGCGGCCAACAACAGCGCGTGGCCATCGCCCGAAGCATTGCGAAGCGACCGACGCTCCTCTTGGGCGACGAACTGACCGGCAACCTCGACACGGAAACTTCGAACAAGGTCATGGAGGCCTTGGTCAGCGCCTGCAAGCAGGAAAACATCACGTCCGTGTTCGTCACCCACGACGAGGGTTTGGTCAGGTACGCCACCCGTGTGATTCGCATCGACAGTGGCAAGATCATTTCGGATGAACAGATTGCTGGCGATGAAGAAGCGTGAGGTGAAGTCATGTCATCCCTTCTCAACAAACGACTGGCACGCAGCCTGTGGCGAACGAAACTTCGCTTGATGGCCGTGGTGCTAATGGTCGCTGTCGGCGTCTTTGCGGGCATCACCTTCGGTGGGTACTCGCACAACGTGGAGGGAATGTACGANACCCTGCATGCCGATGATGAANACGGTGCCAACCTGGCTGACCTGTGGATTGACAATCGAAGCGTCGCTTGGTCTGCCGAAGAGGTCAGCGCGTTTTGCAACGCATTGGAAGGCTCGTGGCCATCGAACATCGCCTCCCTTGATTCGTGCGAGGGTCGAAGCATCGTCCAGGGCACCCTGTTCCACACAAACGACACGGGGACGCACATCATCAACTCGCTNTGGCACGGCATCCCCGCCGATGCCAACGCTGACAAAATATGGATGCCAGAAGGCCACTCAGAGGGTCGTGTGGCAACAGCTGCCGACGAAATCGTCATTGACGCCCACGTGGTTGAAGCCCTCGATTTGTCGCTGGACGACACCATCACCATCAGTGCGGGCAGTGCATCCCTCGAGTTCACAATCGTGGGGATTGGCTACCACCCACTTCATGTCTTCATGGCTCCGGAGGGCTCGCTCTTTCCACCCGAAGCAGGTCAATACGTGGTCGGCTATGTCTCCGATAGCGGGATGGCCCGATTGACCAACGCGTCGTTGGGTGAGAGCAACATCCTGCTGTTGGATGTGGACGGAACCCCTTCGTTTGACCTTCCTGACACTGAAGCCTACGAAGGCGGAGAAATCGACGAGGTAAAGTCACTCGTGACCGACGCTCTGGAGGCCGCTGCTCTGGACGGCCGCATCCGTGACAGGGGCCAGAATGAACCGGTTGAAATCATGCGCCAAGACCTTGAGAGTGCCAAGCGATCAAGCGTCCCCTTCACGGTGATGATCGCCGCCATTGCCTCCATTACCATCGTGCTCAGCCTCCAACGCCTGGTCCAAAGCCAGGCCAAGGAAATCGCCGTGCTTCGAACGCTTGGCGTCAATCGATCTTCCCTCATGACCGGGTACCTCATCGCGCCGCTTGTCATCGGTGCCGTGGGGTGTGGACTTGGTGCGTTGATGGGCCCTTGGGGCGTGAACGGTATGCTGGATTTCTACGAAGGCATCGTCGGCCTCCCGATTACNGAACGAGAAGTGCCCCCTTCGTTGTACAGCAGCATCATGCTACCCACCATGCTGGTCGTCTTCCTTTCGGGAGCCTTTCCCGCCTGGAAATCAAGCCGCCTTGACCCACTGGAGGTTTTGAGCGGGCAAAATCAGATGCGCGTGGGGTCCAACATGCTACGACGGCTGACGTCGTGGATGCCGACGACCTTGGGGTTATCCATCCGCTCGAGCGTTCGCAAACCCGTCCGTTTGACGATGACCTTCCTCGCAGTTGGCATTTCGCTGATGCTCTTNGGCTCGGTCCAGATGATGTCAGCTGGGATTGAAGAAACCATTGTGGGCGGTCTTGAGGAGCAACAATCCTGGGACGCCCAAGTCTANATCGGCGAAGGTGGGGAGGCCGGCATCATCGATTGGGCAGAAGAGCGGGGGGCAACCTACGAATCGTTGATTGAGATGCCACTGGGTTCCGTTGAGGATGCTGACGGGTTGGACCGCTCGTTTACGCTGGTCGGCTTGAATTCTTACGAAAGCGGCATGCGGAGCGTTCGCATCATCGAAGGTCAACAACCCCAGCCGGTGAGCGGGCCGAGCCAAGTGATGGTGGATGAAGGTGCGATGGCCTTCTTGGGTTGGAACGTTGGAGAGAACCACATCATTCAGGTGAACGGTGCAGAGCAGGAAATCGAGGTCGTTGGCGTGACACGAGGCGAGTTGGCCCGAACCGTCTACTTCCTCAGAGCCGATTTGAGTGATGCCTTGGGCGTCAACGCCACCTCAATGTACCTGACCTTGCCGGAGGGCGTTGAAGTCGACACCACCCTCGCAGAGCTTTCGATGGGCGTGGTTGAACGGCAGACCCTCATCGACGGCATGAACAGCCTGCTCGATCAGCAAACACAAATCTTCCAGGCCATGATGTACTTGGGACTCCTGTTCACCATCGCCGTGATGTTCAACACGATGATCATGAACGTCGCCGAGCGTGATTTCGAACTCGCCACCCTCAGGGTGCTGGGCGCTTCGACTCGAAGTCTGGGCTTCATGCTCCTGTTCGAGAGCCTCTTGATCGGCATCATTGGGGGCCTGATTGGTGTGGCCTTTGCCTACGGCGGTGCAGTTGGACTGGCGGCTTCGTTTTCTACATGGCAGTTCTTTGTCGCCATCGTCATCGTCCCGAGCGTGGCGTACCAGCTNATGGCGGGCGTCGTCATCATCGCCGTCGCCATGACCCCCATCGGCATCTGGCGGCTGCGGCGAATGGACCTCGTTGAGAAGGTGAAGGACCTGTCTCAATGAAGCGATTCATTCATGGAGCGAGTCCANCCGTTCTCNTCCATGGTGAAGGTGCCTGACCCCGGGGCTCGCATCAAGGTCACCGTGGACACGCACAACGACACCGTCGAACACGTCGGTCTCGTGCTCCCGCCCGCAGCAAAAGGGCACCTCTCCATCAAACTCGACAACGGCTACAACGTTTCCTACCCCATCGACGACGTCCAAACTTGGGAAGAACGCCCCGCTGAGGCCGACAGACCCTCCCCCGAACTCAACCCTCCGATAGCGGGGGCCGACCTGCCCCGGGTTCGACTCATCCACACCGGCGGCACCATCGCCTCCAAGGTGGACTACGCCACCGGTGCCGTGGAAGCAAAGTTTGAGCCCGAAGAAATGTTGGACGCCGTTCCGGAACTGGCAGGCATCGCTCGCCTCGATGCCGTAAAAATCGGCAACATGTTCAGCGACGACATTCGGCCGCAGCACTGGAACATCATCGCCAAGGCCTGCGCCGACGCCTTCGCAGACGGGTGCCGGGGTGTGGTCGTTGCCCACGGCACNGACACGCTTCACATCACGTCCGCTGCCCTGAGTTTTGCGTTTGCAGGAAGCGGAACGCGCCCGGCGGGACCCGTCGTCATGGTGGGCTCGCAACGCTCCAGCGACCGGGGTTCATCCGACGCCACCGAAAACCTGCTTGCCGCCGTCCACTGGGCCGCCAACGGCCCGCTCCCGGTGGGCGAAGCGGGCGATAGCGTGGCCGTCGTGATGCANCNCAGCCAAAGCGACGGTGTCATGGCGGTCCATTCCGGCCTCGCCCTGCGGAAAATGCACTCATCACGCAGGGATGCGTTCCATGCCGTCAACGGCCAACCGCTGGCAACCCTCACGCTGACCCCTAACGGATTTGTGGCTGAGAACCTGCCGTGGTATGCCAAGGCCCTCGAGCAGGCCAACCCGCGCCCGGTGGCCGCCCAACCCACGACGTACNAACCGGGTCAGCGGATCGCNCAATTCATCGCCGGACCGTGGCTCCATGCGGAACACATCGAAGCCGTTGTGGCCACGGGCGTCCAAGGCGTTGTGCTTCACGGAACCGGCTTGGGGCACCTTCCCATCGACGACACGCAAAAGGANGCTCCGGAGAATGCGTTGCTCTGGCGGATTTTAACCCGCTGCGTGAACCGGGATTTACCCGTGGTCATCGTGAACCAGTGCATTCACGGCCCGGTGGACATGAACGTGTATTCCAAGGGTCGAAAGCAACAGGCCATGGGGTTGTTGGGTCACGGCATCAGTTCAACGCCGGAAACCATGGTGGCCAAATTGCACTGGGTTCTTTCGCAGAACTCGGACGTGAAGTCGGCCCTTTCGACCAACCTGTGCGGGGAACACCGTGATACGCTCAGGGAGTAGGCGTTTGAATCAAGAACCTCAGAGGAGTGGATGAGCCGTGGACAGCACCCCCAACCATGCCCTTGAGGAATTGCGCTCCAAGCGCGAAACCGCCCGGCTCGGCGGGGGACTCAAGCGGCAAGAGGCGATTCGGTCAAGCGGTCGAGGGACGGCGAGGGACCGCATTGGATTGTTGCTCGATGAGGGTTCATTCCTCGAGGTTGACACCTTCGTCACCCATCGAACCGACGACCACAACATGTTCCTCCACCAGACGCTGGGCGACGGTGTGGTGGCGGGTCAAGGGACCATCGAGGGACGACGTGTGTACTGTTTTGCACAAGATTTCAGCGTTCACGGCGGAAGCATGGGTGAAATGCATGCGCTGAAAATCGCCAAAATCGTGGAGATGGCCGAGCGTGCCAAAGCCCCGCTCATCGCCATGTGGGACGGTGGCGGTCAGCGAGCCCAAGACGGCGTGAATGCGCTGGCTGGGACCGGTGAAATGCTGGACCGGCTCGTCCAGTGCAGCGGCCGCATTCCCATGATCAGCGTCGTCTTGGGGCCCGTCGTCGGGGTTTCTGCCCTGGCCGCTTCCCTGTCCGATTTTACGATCCTCGGTGAAGAGCACGGCCAGCTGTTCCTCTCGTCACCGCTCGAGACGCCCGAGGTCATCAGCGGCGAGGTGGACGCCGCCGGTCTTGGAGGCGCCAACCTCCATGCCTCTCGTTCGGGCATTGCGTCTCTCATTGCAGACGACGAAGAGGATGCGTGCGAACTGGCCGCCACGTTGCTGTCCTACCTGCCCGACCACAACATGGCAGACCCACCGATGCTGTCCACCGGGGACCCCATCACCCGACTCAACGAAACCCTGCAGGACATCGTACCTGACAATCCCAACAAGCCCTACGACATGGTGAAAGTGGTGGAAGAGGTGGTCGATGATGGCGTGTTCATGGAACTGTTTCCGTCCTATGCCGATAACATCATCATTGGTTTCGCTCGAATGAACGGCTCCCCGGTGGGTGTGATCGGCAATCAACCCAAGGTGCTGGCAGGGTGCTTGGACATTGACGCGTCCATTAAGGCCGCCCGCTTCATTCGTACGTGTGATGCGTTCAACATCCCGCTCTTGACCTTCGAAGACGTCCCAGGTTTCCTTCCCGGCGTCGTCCAAGAGTGGGGTGGTATCATTCGCCACGGTGCGAAACTCCTGTTCGCCTATGCGGAAGCGACCGTG
>PBOE01000015.1 GCA_002725275.1 Methanobacteriota archaeon | reverse complement strand
CAGCCGATCTTCACCTCGACGTGGCCATTGAAATCGAAGACTTCGGTGCATGGAAACAACACCTTTGGCTACGCCCCTCCCAAAAAACGGCCGCCACGGAGGCCAACGACGCCCGATGAAGGCTTGAAATCCTGAAGGTGTCTGGGAACGGCATGGACATGGACGCCACCGACCGCGCCCTGTTGATGCTGCTGAGCGAAGACGCCCGGGTCAGTCATCGAGCGCTGGCTCGAACGCTCGGCCTTGCTCAAGGCACGGTGACCAATCGCATTCGCCGTCTCGAGGAGGAAGGCGTCATTTCGGGCTATCGCGTGGCGTTGAATCCCGCCAAACTCGGCTGGTCCATGACCATCATGGCCGGCCTGCGCATCCAAAAAGGTCGCATGATCGACGTGCAACAAAAAATCGCGGCGGACCCACGTGTCTTCGCCGTTTACGACGTGACCGGCGACTGGGACTCAATCGTGCTGGCCAGGGTCCAACACCGAGCCGATTTGGACAACTTGACCAAGACGGTGTTTACCCTCGACGGCGTCTCACGGTCGTACACCCACGTGGTGCTCAACACGGTCAAAGAAGACGCCTTTCCTTCGCCCGTCAGTGAAGACTGAGTTCGTCGTCGTACATGTCCACCAGCGGACCCAGGGCGTCCGCCAGACCGGAGAGCCCTTCGACCACACGTGTTTCTGGCTTGAGGCAGCGCATGAGCGTCGACCTCAACTGCTCGTCAAAGCGCACGTCAAGGGATTCGAGGTTTCGTCGAATGGTGGCCTGGAGGCGACCGCCGGTGCGGTCCCAATCCATGAACACGATGACGCTTGGACCACCGTCTTCTTCACGCCGTCGCCCGTAGGTTTCGACGAGGTGCACGAGCACATCGTCAACGGGCCAGCCGCGATTCAACACCTCAACGGGGCCGCTGAACCCTAAACGCTCGAGGGCAAGACGATCTCGTCGGCCCTCCACGAAGATGGCGGCCTTGGCAACCCGATTTCGCTGGCGCGCGTGCGCAAGGGCTTGCGCGGCTTGATGCCAGCGCTCCTCTGCGTTGGAGGAGCCTCGTCCCAGTCCGTGGAACGAGTCTCTTGTCATGCCGAATCCTCCAGAAGTCGATCGAGCCTCGCAGCAAGTTCGTCGACGGGTTCACCCTCAATGCGGACCGATTTCAACCTTGAGCGATGACCGGAGGCGACGGACACCGAGGTCGACGGAAGATCGAGCTGAGCAGCAAGGACGTGGAGCACCGCTTGATTGGCCTGCCCCTGTTTGGCCGCTGCTTTGACCGCCAGTGAAATGCGTGACCGCCACGGGTTGAAACCCGTGATGCCTTGAACGCTGGCAAGGGGTTGAACTTCAATGTCCATCACCACCGCGCCGTCCAGCGTGACGGAAAGTGACGAACGAGCCGACATAATGAACACACGCCACGGGGGGTTCAAGTAGCATCGCACGGATGGTTTTGGTGAGGCTGGGATGGGTGCAAAAAGCGTTCAATTTCAACACGAAAAAATTCCCAAAAAACCGCGTACCGTGGGCCCATGAGGCACTTGCAACAAAGGGGTCTTCTAACCCCCATCAAGCAACGCTTAAGGGGGGGCTATGCGGGGGGTTAATCAGGGTGGTTGCATGGTAGCAGAAGATACGGTATTCACTGTTCTCTATGATAAGTTCATGTTTTGGTCCATTCTGGTTGGCATCTTCACGTTCGGCTGGTTGTTTTTGGCCATGCTCCGCTACCGAGAGGGTGTTGAACCCGACACCACGCACGTTGATCATATCGAGGTCGGGTCGTTCCCGGTCGACCGGCACAACACCAAATTGGAGGTGTTCTTCTACGTCCTGCCCACCGTCATCGTGGCGTGGCTCATCGTCCTTGCGCTTTCGTCCAACACGGCCGTTTGGGTCATTCCCGACGAAGCCGAAGCCCACGACATGAAAATCATTGGCAAGCAATGGTTCTGGGAATATGAATACGAAGATGCCCTGACTTGGGAAGACGACCCGTTGAAGACCAAGATCAACGTGAATTGGAGCGGCACGGCCTTGCTGGTCAACAGCTACCCCGAATCCGGTGCTGTCAGCGTGAACGTCACCACGGTCGGCGGTGACAAGTTCGACCAGACCACAACGTACGACCCGATCGCCATCGACCAGATGACCGGTCAGGCCATGGCCGCCATCGTGTTTTCGCCCGCAAAGCACGCCGTGGTTGAAGTGACCGACATCGACGGTGCCGTGCTTCACACCTGGATGCACATCCCGGGAGAAGACGAATACGGCTACCGAGACAACTTTGCCTTTTCATCGGCCCTTGGAGAAGAGATGATCTTGCCTTGCGATCGAGCGGTGGTCTTTGAGATGCATTCCGCCCCCTCCGACGACTCCAACCCCAACTACATCGGGGTTCAGCATTCCTTCTGGCTGCCTGAATGGGGCGTGAAGGAAGACCTGGTTCCTGGCATTGAGGGCGGCACCTACATGACCATCACCGCCGATGACCCTGGTACCTATGACATCCGCTGCGCTGAATATTGTGGCAACCAACACTCAAGGATGATTGGCTACGTCAAGATCGTCGCAGAAGAAGGCAAGGACTGCAGCGAGGACACCGGCGTCAAAAAGACCGAGGATGGCGCTGGGTCCGGAGGTGATTACTGATGCGAGGGCGTGCCACGCTCTTGCTCGGTGTGTTGCTGGTCGCCTTGATGGCTGCACCCCAATTTACCGCCGCTCCCGGCGGCATCGGTGGGGCGGGCGATCAGGGTTGTACGTGTCACGGCGGTGCATCGCCCGACACGACGGTCATCGTTGACGGCCTGCCTGAGACCTACAACGCCAGCGAGAGCTACACGTTCACCGTGACCGTTGAAAACAACCTCTTCAATCCAGAAGACACGCCAGATTGGAACGGGCGAGCTGGAGGCTACCGCATCCTCGTTTCCCACGGCGATATCGTGGCCGTTCCCGAATCTCTCAGCCAGATGATGGATGGGGGTCTCACGCACACCGACGAAGCCAACACCGTCCGCTCTTGGACCTTCGAGTGGACCGCCCCGGCCGCAGACGACCTCAACGTTGACATGAAGATTTACGGCAACGCTGTGAACGGTGGCAACGGTGCGGGTGGCGACCACTGGAACCAGGCGGAACTGTCCATCGCTGGCATCAACGCCGGTGCCCTCGCACCAAGCGCCAGCGCCCTGGTCATCTTTGTGACCACCATCGGTTTGGCGGCCGGTCTCATCTTCACGGGCATCCTCTGGGTGTTCTACCGACGTTCCCCCGAGACGTTCACGATGGAGAAGTTTTGGAGCTTCCTCAAGCCTTGGTTGACCACGACCGACCACAAGGAAGTCGGTATCATGTACTTCCTGTTCGGGTTCTTCTTCTTCCTTGTTGGAGGATTGCTCGCCCTGCTCTTCCGTGTTCAGTTGGCGCTCCCAGAGAACGACTTCCTGACCTACGACGAATACAACTCCTTCTTCACCCTCCACGGTACGACGATGATTTTCCTCGCGGCCATGCCCATGATCGCCGGCTTCATGAACTACGTTTTGCCGCTTCAAATCGGTGCGAAGGACCTGGCGTTCCCTCGCATCAACGCCATGGGTCTGTGGCTGCTCGTCTTCTCGGCACCGCTCATCTTCACCGGTATCTTTTCCGGACAAGGGGCCGACATCACGTGGGTCATGTACCCCCCGTACTCGTCCCTCAACGAAGCGAACCTTGGCTCAACCCTGGCCGACTACGGCTCGAACACCGGGACCACGGCGTTCATTTCCGGCATGCTGATGCTCGGTGCGTCGTCGACCTTGGGTGGCGTGAACTTCATCACCACCGTGTTCACCATGCGTGCCCCCGGTGTGACGTGGATGAAGATGCCCTTGTTCACCTGGTCGGTGTTCATCAGCGTGTTCATGCTCTTCATGTCCCTGCCAGCGCTCATCATCGGCGTCGCCTTCCTGCTGTTTGACCACACCATCGGCACGCAGTTCTTCGTAGCAGGGGGGGATCCGTTACTGTTCCAACACCTGTTCTGGTTCTTCGGCCATCCTGAAGTGTACGTGGTCATCGTGCCGGCCTTCGGCATCGTTTCAGAAGTGCTCGCAACCTCGGCTCGCCGTTCCATCTTCGGGTACAAGTCGATGGTGTTCGCCATGGCCGGCATCGGTATCGTGGGCTTCATCGTTTGGGGCCACCACATGTTGACGTCGGGAATGGACCCGTTCTGGCGTGCGCTGTTCATGATCATGACCATGCTCGTCGCCATTCCAACCGGTGCGAAGATCTTCAACTGGCTGGCCACCCTCTGGGGCGGCTCCCTCGTCATGAAGACCCACACCCTGTGGTCGCTCGGCTTCCTGGTCACGTTCACCCTTGGCGGTATCTCGGGGATGTTCTTCCCCGTGGCCGGTCTTGACATCCACTTCCACGACTCGTACTTCGTGGTGGCTCACTTCCACTACGTGTTCATCGGCGGGACCGTCTTTGCGCTGTTCTCTGCCGTGTACTACTGGTACCCGAAGGCGACCGGTCGCAAGTTGAACGAGACCCTCGGCCTGTGGCACTTCCTCATCGGCTTCGCCTCCTACAACGCAGCGTTCTGGCCCATGCACGCCTTGGGCATCATGGGCATGCCACGGCGAACCCACACCTACACCATCGAGTCCGGCTTTGCCGAGTACAACATGGCCGTGTCAACGTTTGCCTTCATCTTCGGCATCAGCCAACTCCTGCTTGTTTGGAACATCCTCTATTCGGCTCGCCGAGGCGAACCCGTGGGCAAGGATCCCTGGGGTGGATGGTCCCTCGAATGGTCCACGACCTCACCGCCGCCTACCCCGTCGTTCCACGACATTCCAACGCAGCACGACAAGAACGAAGAGTTCGGCCACCACAAGCACGACGGTCCGTCCNTGAAAGACAAACTGTGGTCTGCTGANGCCAAGGGGGCGGAAGAATGAGCGGCGGAGAAGCGGACGTCAAGAACAGCATCTGGATGCGCGCCGTGCTTTACGGCGGCGTGTTCCTCGCTGTTGGCATCCTTGCGTTCGCCACCATGAGCGTGGGCGTCGCCAACGTCAAGCAGGCTGAATGGGACGAAGAGAAACTGAACTACGAAAGGGTCACTGAACAGTACACCGAAGCAACGGCCGACTATACCCAAGCCAACGAGACCTACAACGAGGCTGCGGCGGACAACAGCACAACCAGCGAACAACTCGANNTGCTCAAAGCGGACAAGGACGAGAAGAAAGAAATCAAACTCCAGCTCGCCGATGACAAGTACGATGCCAAAATGGACAAGGTCGACGCCCACTTGTCTTACTTGACGTGGCGAACAGCGGGCATCACCATCCTGTTGATGTGCGTCACCTACATGGCGTTCATCGGACTTGGCGGCTTCATGAATTCAATTTACCCCGAGGACCACGGTCATGACGACCACGGCTACGGCGGAGACGACCACGAGCACCACGGCTCCGGCTCACCCATCGTGTTCTCTCTCGGTGTTCTGTTGTTCCTCATGGGCTTCCCCATGTTTTCCAACACCCTGAGCAACCTGCTCAGCGGTGTTGACGCCAACCTTGGCGATCTCGGACTCAGCATGCTGGGGTTGACGGTCATCACGGCGGGCGTCGCCAACTGGTGGCGTGAAGACCTTCCGTTCATCGGCAACCANGAGCAAATCGCCACGTCGGACCCGTTCCAAGGCCAGCACATTCGCAAGGCCGGTATCTGGGTGTTCATCATGTCCGAAGTGATGGTCTTCGCCACCTTCTTCTCCTCCTACCTCCGAATGCGAACCGAGTGGTGCACGGAGTGGCAGGTTCGAGCAGGGAACTGCGACCAGATCAACGTCCTNACCGCCTCGGACTTCCTCCGGCCCAACGGCGGCGAGCTCAACGGCGTTGGCGGCCACGGTGATTTCATGACCATTCTACCAGGTGCCGTGAACACCTTCGCCCTCATCATCTCGTCCTACACCATCGTGCTGGCCCTCAAGACGGCCAAGCAGAAGGACTGGCAAGCCCCCTCCGGCCTGATGGGCAAACTCATGCCCGACCAGAAGTCGGCGGTGCGCAACTACCTCATCGCCACCTTCCTGCTCGGTTCGATGTTCATTGTCCTCAAGCTCGTTGAGTGGAGCCACCTCGTGGCAGAGGGCTTCTCCATCGGCGTGCAGAACGGAGCGGGCGACTTCACCGGTCAGGCGGCGTCCATCTTCTACATCTCAACCGGCGCTCACGGCGTTCACGTGTTCGTGGGCTTGCTGGTGATGCTGTACCTGATCTTCAAAGCCGACACCGTTGGCTACGACGAACGAAATGCACAGGGCATTGAGTACTTTGGCCTGTACTGGCACTTTGTTGACTTGGCTTGGGTGGTCATCTTCCCAGCCTTCTATCTGTATTGAGGTGAAAACATGGGAGAACACGAAACCACTGGAATCTTTGAATCGATCGTCGAAAAACTGCCAGGCAACTACGACATCTACTTTTGGAACTTCGTCGTGCTGATGTTTTTCACGCTCTTTGAAGTCGCTGCTGTCTTTTTTGAGACCATCCCCGGGACGGACATCGCCATCACGCTCTACGCCGTGTGGGCCATCCTCATCGGCGTGGGTGTCATCAAGGGCTACGGCATTGCCGCCTACTTTATGCACCTGAAGGGCGACCCGCGAATCTACACCCGTACGGCGCTGTTCCCGGTGCTCTTCGTCCTGCTGATGCTCTGGGGCATCGGCCTCTCGAACCCAGGTTCGGTTCAAGGCCTCCCCGAATGGTGCACACCGAACTGGGACTTTGCTATGGAACGCTGAGGCGACATCATGCGGAACAATCACGTTGTTGCCGTCCTGCTCATCGCCCTGCTGCTGACGGGAACCGCAGCTGCCTACAAGGGCAAGCAACTGAACCGAGAGCCCATCGAAGACGTGGTGTTGACCGACCAGAACGGCGAGACCTACACCTTCGCCACGGACGCTACGGGCGTGGTGGTGGTGTCGTTTATCTTCACGCAGTGCCCCGACGTNTGCCCCGTCCTCACGCAATCCCTGATCGAGGTCGAATCGGCCCTNACCGAAGACGAGCGAGCGGACGTCACNTTCGTTTCCATCAGCGTTGACCCCAAACGGGACACCCCTGACGTTCTGAAAGAATACAGCGAGCGGATGGGGGCTTCGTGGCCGCATTTGACCGGCACCCAAGAAGAACTCCAACCGGTTTGGGACGCCTTTGCGCTGGTGGTTCAAGAAAACGTCATTGACGTTCACGTCGCCGAGTATCAGCCCGGAGAAGCCTCCGTGACGGTCGTCGACGCCAACAACGAGAGCTCGCAGCACATGTTCGCATGGTCGGGATGGACGGCCACGAAAACCAACGGAGAGGCCGCTGGCTGGACGTTCAACACCTCAGTGAGCGAATGGGGCAGGATGCTCCACGGCATCAACGGTGTGGACTCCCCGTCGGACTGGTCGTGGTACTGGGAACTCAACGTGTGGAACGAAACGAGCACAGCATGGGAAGCCTCCAGTGTGGGGATGGACGACCTTGACGCCACNGCGCACCCTCACCTTGCTTGGATGCCGTCCGATGGCAACCGGTCCGAGGTGCCTGCGCCCAACGCCAGCCACGCCTCGAGCACGACCGTGATGTGGCCCAACGGAACCACTGCTCAACAAGGGTTTGAGACGTACAACGCCTACCACCTGACCGAAGGGGCCTTGGAAGCAGCAGGCCTCAACCGCACAATCGAAAATTCAGCGTACGGCCACTACCTCAGCAGCCTCGACGATCACGCCGGCCCGGACGACTACAGCTGGTGGTGGAACCTGTATGCGTGGAACGACGCAGAGGCCGCATGGACCTCCTCCAACGTCGGGATGGATGACTTTGCGGAACCGCACCACATCGCGTGGGCGCCGTCCTACGTCAACGCCTCAGACATCGCCTCGCCTGCCGCTCAAGAAAGCGACACCGAGACGGCCTGCAACGGGCACGGCTGGGAGATGGGCAGCGGTTCAGGAAAGCACTGCATGTGCGACGAAGGCTACACATGGGACGGCGATGACCGGTTGAGTTGCGTTCCCGAGACCACCGAAGACTACAACGTGGGCCACAGCACCATCACCTACATTCTCAACGACGATCTCGAGCCGACCGTTGCCTGGACCGGTGACAACTGGCAGGTGGAAGACTTCACCGCCGACGTGCGCCAGCTCCTCGAAGAAGAGCAATTGGGCGGACACTCAAGCCAGCTCATCCCCTTCTTGCCGATGACCGTGCTGGTGGCCACCCTCGCCATGGCCACCGTTTGGGCAGGTGCCAGAAAAGGAAGCGAGGATTAGGGGCGAAAGAAGAAAAAGCGGAGCGCCTCCGTCGGGACGAAGCAGTCGTCGCATAGCCTGGTATTGCGCCGGATTTGAAATCCGGTGTCCCCGTGACTCGGGAGTTCAAATCTCTCCGACTGCGCCATTCCTCACCACCCAACACACAGGGAAGACTTCTCAAACTCCACCCGCCCTCATGGGGGTATGCGCAGGGGTATGCTCGCCTTTTGCATCGTCGTCAGCCTCAGCCTTGCTGGCTGCCTGGGGCCTTCCACCGCAAACTGGGGCAGCGGTGATGGCTCGGTGGACGTCGACTTCTCCATGGAAAGCACGACCGTTCGCTCGACGCTTGCGGGCGACCTGCGGACGGTCAGCGACCTCAAACCGGTGGGCTGCACACCCGGGAGCGACGGTGGCACGCTGGCCGCTGGACAGGGTGAGCCGATCACCTTCACGGGCTACTTGGCCTCCAGCCAATTCTACGACACCCACGACCCCACCACCGGTCCCAAAGGGCTGTCATCAGCGGTGACCACCGCTGTGGCCGTCCAATCCATGCCGTTTGATCAAGCCGCTTCCGTCGTGGACGGTGACGGTGCCAGAATTGACGTCAAGATGTGGACCGAACCGCTTGGACCCGAGACCGGCGCCGGCAGCGTCAATCTTGAGAAAGTCGATGCCGACTCGAGCACCGACTGGTTCGTGATGGGTCTGATCCCCACCACCGAACACGTTCTGGACGGCATGAAGGCCTTGGGTGAATGGCACCAACCGGTGGTGATTCACGGCTACCTCGTCGCCGCAGGAAACTCAAGCAACAACGGCCCGGGTTATCTGGCCNACTGGCACAAAGCGAACAACGCCTGTGAAATGACCGTCGGCACCAGCAACCGAGAAAACGTGCTCGTGATGGTGAACAGGATCACCCTGGAGGACGCCACGGTCTCGGCCAACGGTGAAGCAGACGACGAATGGGTTCAGGGCGATGTGCCCTTCCTCGGTCGTGCAGGCTTCATCATGTTCTTCCTCGTGGTTGGCCTTGGCGGCGCAGTCGGCCTCTTCATCGTCTCAAAGCAGATGATGATGAGCTCAGCCAAGCAGTCCATGGCGAACCTCATCGGTGACGAGGGAATGAAGAAAGCCGCCAGCGTCAAGTCCGATGCAAAGGCCGCAAAGAAGGCCGGTATGGAATCGCCCGAAGAACGGCAACGGCGGGTGGACCGCGAGCGAAAGGCGGCAGCAAAAGCAGAGGCAAAAGAACGAGCACCACCCAAGAGGGAAGACAAGCCAAAGAAAGGCGAAGACGCCCTTGGCGGGTTTGACCTCGACAGCGTGCTCGCTTCNTCATCGGTCAANAACACCGGACCCGGGGGTGGCGCTCCTGGCGGTCGCAAGGGTTCGGTCGTGGTCACGGAAGCCGCCGAAGAAATGGACCGAATGAACGTCCAAGAATCGACCTCAACCCTACCGGCCTCCATCGGTCAGCAGCGCCGAAGCGCACCGCCAAGTTCACCGCGTAGTTCACCCACGGTGAGCGATCGGTCCACGTCAGAGGCACCCGAGAAGAAACCGCCCGTCCGCCGTCGAAGAGCGGTCAAGAAGAGCAAGCCGGAGGCGGAACCCGCCGACACAGCACCCGCACCGACCTACGATGAAGAGGAAGAGTTCTCCGACTTTTCGATTTAATTAATCTGAATAGAAATTATGCAGGTCGCATTATATTCGCAGCGTGCTTGAGGACGTTCATCTTGAGCGGGGTTGAGCCGATGTTTTCCCCGTCGATGTTGATGGCCGTGGGCTGGTCGGTGTCGATGGAGAGCGTTGTGAACCGGTGGTAATCCACCCGTGGGTGAAACACATGACGCCCCTCGCTCTTGAGCATGCCAAAGGCCTTGAGCACGTCGCGACGTGTCATTTTCTTCAGAATTCCAATGTCCATGAGGCCGTCGTCCATCGACGCACCCGGCGCAAGAGGAAGCATGGAGCCGCCAGTCTGGCTGTTTTGCACCAAAAAGAGCGTGAAGTCGTCGGTGATCGACCGATCGTCCAGCGTCAAGGTGGCCGTTCTTCGTCGAGCTGCGAGGATGGCCAACAAAATACCGACATCGTAGCGAGCCNGTCCCATCCATCGCATTTTCTCTGCNTGGATGGTCGAATCGACACCCAAACCCCACGTCACCAAATTGTGAGAATACCTGACGATGTTTTCGCCCGTCGAGCCCGGCAACCCTTCGGTCAACTCNACACGTGCCAGGTCCANGGCNTGCCGCCGTCCGTTCAACATGGCCTCAACGGCCTCTTCAGGCGTGCTGAGACGAAGGTCGTGGGCTTGTGAGTTCCCCGTGCCGGCCGGCACGATGGCGAACGTTTCGGTTCGTTTTCCNTTGAGCANCATTCGACCCGTGATGGCCTCGGAGAGTGAACCATCCCCGCCGACCACGGCGATGATGTCGTGGTCGCCAACCACGAGCGCGGAGGCCATGGTGACGAGGTGCCCGCTGTAGGCAGANTACGAGACGGTGATCTCAATCCCTGCTCGTTCAACGAGTTCCACCACCTGTGCTGCGACAGCACGACCCCGCTTTTTTCCNGCAAANGGGTTGACCAGAAGGTGAACCTTCTCAATCTTCGNNGGCGAAGCACCGGGNAGGGTGAACACATCGGCGAATACAGGGCGGTAGGCTCCCTTTTTGCGCTTGGTCTCAGGGTCGGCTTCGAACCGAAGCGGCGTGCCGAGGCCCTGTTCGGTTTCTTTGGCCATGGCCCCTACACCTCCATGGGACCCTTGAAGGCTTCTCCATCGCAGGGAGAGAGGATTTATCCGCTTCAAATATTATTCAATGCAAGACGAATAAATTGCTGGTCAGCGGCCACAGAAGCTTGTAGCCCTCATGCAAGCAATCTTGAACGAGCGGCGTCTCGGGGGCGTGTGAGCGATGACTGGACCGAAAGCGACCGCATGTTCATGGAACATGCTCTTTTGGTGGCCGAGCGCGGTCGCGGCAAGGTAAGTCCCAACCCGCTGGTGGGGTGCGTTCTCGTCAAGGANGGCTCGGTCATCGCAGAGGGTTGGCACGACCACCTCGGTGGCCTGCACGCNGAACAAATGGCCATCCACGATGCAGAGGAGAAAGGACACTCTCCAAACGGCGCCACCGCTTACATCACGCTGGAGCCGTGCAACCACTTTGGGCGCACTCCTCCCTGCACGGAAGCNNTGATGTGGGCNGGCNTCAGCGAGGTNATCATCGCTCACCACGACCCGAATCCTACCGTTCGGGGAAACGGGTGCCGCGTGCTCGAAGAAGCGGGCATTTCAACCCGCGTCGGCCTCATGAAGTCCGAAGCTCACGAACAGATGCGGGCGTTCATGCACTGGTGTGAACATCGGCGACCCCTCGTGACCGTCAANTTGGCGCTGGACGCCAACGGATCGGTTGACGACACTTCAGAAGAGGCCGCCCGTTTCACGTCCCCGGGATGTTTGGAAAAGGTGCACGAGTTGCGGAGGGATTGCGATGCGGTTCTTGTCGGCGTGGAGACGGTCAACCGAGACGACCCCCAACTAAACGTTCGCCTCGTTCCGGCACCTCGTCAACCGCTGCGCGTTGTTCTGGACCCCAACCAGCGAATCAATCCCAAAGCACGCATGCTGCATGATGGAGGCGAGGTGTTGTTGATGCAGGCCAACTTCTCCGGGCTTTCATCGCTGCTGCATCAACTCGCTGACCAAGACATTCAGCGTGTCCTGGTTGAAGGCGGCCCCACGACCGTGCACCACTTTTTGCAAGCAGGATTGGTTGACGAGGTGTTTGTGGTCCACAGCGACGTGGTTCACCGCTCACCGGTTCCCTCCGAATTGGATGCGGACGTGCTTGAAAAAGCAGGATTGGTCAAGGNCGGGGAACTCGTCTGGGGCGAAGAGCGCGTCGAACATTTTGTCCGTAGCATCACCGAAGCGTGAGGATGTCGTCCCAACGGTGAGAGGACCCTTTGCGAAACAGGCCGTCGTGGAACGCACGTTGTTGCACGTGTACGCAACGAGCAAGACGGCCACGGTGGTTGTAGCAGCCTTGGCGGGTGTGCACCACGGCGAGCAAGGCGTCCAGTGAAATCAGCGGACCCGTNGGCGGNGGGGTTGGGACGGACACACGCTCCGTGGTGCCGTCCCACTCCACGTCGGAAGAAGACGGCGGCTGGAGGGTGGCATCGTGCTCAAACCGGACGGCACCTTCTCCCAGTTTGACCGGGCGCCAGGTCGAACGAACACCGTTGTCGAGCCAGTCTCGGACGATCTTAAGCTGCTCTCTGGAAGCCAAACCGAGGTGGCTGACCTCCCACCAGCCCGGNGTACGTGCGAGGGTGACGTGGTGGACGCCGGGGTATGCGTCGCGCGGGTCCANCCCGTCGGCCCACGTTCTGCAAATCCCCTCGAGGCGAACAGGGAGCAAGGGGAGCGGACCCATGTTCATCTCCTGCAAACGGTAGGGGTTGGCCAGTTCGCCCTGAAGCAAAATCGGTCGACGCTCATCGACCAGCGGGGCCCCTTCTTGCTTGAGGAGTTCGTCCAGCAGCGCTTCTTGGGTCCCGTAGGAGCGGACGTAGGCGTGCAGGGCATCGCCCTCCACCGACTCATCGGTCATCTCGCCGGCGAAACGGTCGAGAGGAATCACCCGCTGATTCGTGAACAAAACGGGGTGCTCGGGAAGGGGCAGCGGCGAATTGCTCGATGCGTACGGCCACTGGCGTGGGGAGCTTCCTTCCATGACGATGCCTCCTCAATGCCCTACATGAACCCGCCTTTCAATGGGTGTAGGTGGTTTCGAACAGGCACGCCGGGCAGGTGACTTTGATCGGACGAACGTCCGGAATCCCCAAGGCCACCCCGCAAGCCGAGCAGAGGATCGCTTGGTTCACCTGCTCTCGACGCTGGGCCGCTTCGCGAGACGGGTCGTACTCAAAGCGAAATTGGCGCTTATCCACCATTTTGGGCACCGTGGGTGATGCCTGATGAACATCAGGAACGTGTTTGTGTGAAGTGTCCCATGAAGCTGAGCTGTCGGGCGTTGTGGGTGTGGAGGGAAAACCACCGCTGGCCGACGCCATCGCCGCTCGGAGGGTGGCTTCGTCAACGCCGTGGACCTTGCACAGCCGGTCAATCTCCAGCAGCTGCTCGTAGCCATCCATGCCGTTGACCGCCGCTAATTCATGTTCGGGGATTGGAGCCATGCTCGTGCGTAACAGCGCTGCAGATTTATCCCTTGAGGAAAACGGCATCGAAACGGGAGGATGTTTTTCCGGATTCCAGAAATCCGAGGACGTAATTCGGAAGGGTTCAAAAGAGGTGGTCAGGCGGAGGCGGTTGAGGAACCATGGCCACTCGACCCTTTTTTCGCAAGTCAAACAGCGCCGCCGCTCCACGAAAAGGCGTACGGAACGTGATGTGTGGAACCGTGATGGAGCACGCCCGTTCGATGTTGGCCACGGATTCCATGGCCAGCGTGCTCGACGTGCTCACCAAGCACGACTGGGACCACGTGTTCATCGTCGACGTTGANGGTGCTCCTATGGGTCGGATTCATGCCGTCGACCTGCTCAAGATGGTTGCAAAAAAGACCGTGAATCGCGACATTGCGTGGATGCACTCCATCCCTGCCCAACAGGTCTTGACCCACCCGCCTCTCACGGTCCGGGCCACCACGCCGTTGCTCAAAGCCGGGGCCCTGATGCTGACCCACGACCTCAACCAAATCGGTGTGGTTGACGACGACGGTGCCCTCGTCGGCGTCGTGGGCCACCGCACGGTGGCGAAAGTCTTGCCGCGTTTTCTGCTCTGATCAGATGCCCCAGTAGCGGTCTGCCTGGGCCTGCCGGGTCTGCAGGGTGCGAACCACGGTGGTCACCATCCACAACACAGCAACCCACACGATCGGTGTGGTCAGGTCGTCAAGAATCATCTCCACGCTGAATTCGTAAGAGGTCCCGCTAAGCACGCGGATGGCGATGTCCAGAGCAGCGTTGAGGAAGGAATACACCACCATGCCAAAGACGCTCAGCACAATGAGGCTTCCTGAAAACGAACCCCGTTTGAGGCGCAAGAGCATGAACCCTGCCGTTGAGGTCAGGAAGGCGATCACCGTCCAAGCGAGGGAAGAGTGAATCACGCTCAACCACAGCACGGATTGAGAATCGGCCGTGCCTTCGGCCAAGCCAAACGCTCGCCACCCCTCAGCGACAGCGAAAATCGCACTGAACAGCGTGGCCGTCCACAACAGGGACGAGAACATGGCCGCATCGGCGTTTTCTCGCATCTCTTGGATGACACGGTTGACCGTCGATTCGATGCCGGCGCCCTTGCTGAAAATGTAGAGACCGAGGGCAAGGGGTAGGGCCCCGATGACGATGCCACCAATCTCATTGGGCAGCATGATGCCCAATCCAAAGATGGCCAACACGGCACCGAACGGAATCATGATTCGAGATCGCCACTTGGGATCCTCGAGCGCTTTGACGATGTAGTAGTAGGTGCCTTCAATGCCTTTGGATTGTCGAACGATGATTTTCTCAACGTGGTCAATCCGAACTTGTGAGGTAATGATGGGAAGGACGCTTTCGTCTTCCGCACCGTCGGTTACGAGGACGGCCTGATCGGGCTGAAAGGCCGAGACAACCTCGTCAAGTTGGGCGGCAATGGCTCGGTCAGAGCGCACACCGACCTTCTCGTCGCCCGTGAGGATGGCAATTTCAACCTCATCCTCTTCGGATTTGCTGTCCACCAGTTTATCGTTGGCCGACAGGGCACCAAGAATGGCGTTGGTGTCGCTTTCCTCGGGGTCGGCGATGCCCAGCTTCAGCGCCGCTGTCAGNACTTGGCGGCGGCCGACCACGGGGCCGCGGATGGAAGTTTTCAGACCGAGNTCGTTGTCCCGATCAACNGTGATGACCAGCGTCCTCGTCATTCATGTGCACCCCCGTTTGGACAACCCACCGCGGTCCTTTCATTCAAACCCTTTTGAAAAAATCCCGGGTTGATTTGATTCAACTTGGTCGCGCCGNAGAACGGAAGCGTACGGCGCTGACGTCGTCGTGACCCGGGTCCGGGTCCACCCAATCAGGGTCCCCCGGGAGCATGAGCCCCGTGCCGAGGTCAACCAGTTCCGCAGAAAGGGCGCGCTGCTCCTCGACCAGCGCCTTCCAGTCGTTGGAATCGTCNTTCCAGACCTTCCATCGTTTCAGGTTCTGGCCTCCGATGACGAGGCGAGCGTACAGTTTGAGATGCAGCCGAGCGGAAACAGGCCACCACAACGTGAACACGATGAAAACGGCCGCCGCGGGAAGGCGCGTGATGCTCAGCAACAACCAGTGCGAAAGAAGCAGGGCGTTCAGAGGGCTTGCACTGCTGAGCAAGGACCACGTGATGAGGGCTGAGGCCAANAACCACCATGCNGGGAACAGCACGATGGCCGAGAGNACTTTCATCGTTCCAACGACCGAGGTATCGATGTCCTTGCGCTTCAAGCTCTTGCTGAACCACCCGTTGAGCTTGTACGGGANNAGGTTCCCNGCCAACGCACTCCACGTGACCANGCCAAACATCCACACCAAGGCCCACAACCACTGAGCGAGGAACCTTGCGTGGTTTGCAAACGACAGATGTTCTGGCCGTGAATCNACGTCGTATGGCGTGATACCTCGCTGTTCGAGAACATCNAAATGGTGTTCACAGCGTTCTTTNAGNNGTTGCGTTTGTTCAGGTCGGTGCTGGGCCATGAACTCCCATCCTGCCCGAAGGCGACGCGCCGCCAGCACCGATGAAGAAAACGACGGTTTCGTCAACTGATCACCTGCAAGGCGCTGCTTTTCGGCGTAAACCAAACTGCGTCCTCGCCATATGAGCGTCCGTTCAGCCCAGGAGGTTTTGGAATGGTTGACGCGTTGAAGTTCGACCGCAAACAGATCGGTGACATCCTGCACCCAAGCACGGTCAAGCCGGTCCTGTTCGCTTGCTTCCTTCACGAGAGCGGGAGGAGAGGGAAGCTGCATCCGTCGTTCGATGACCACGGCCGCTCGCTCACGAAACCGCTGGGATTCGGAATAGTGAAGGCCAACGGGGATGACGTTTGGAAGGGGTTGGCCGGTGGCCTCGGCTTCTCTCCAAGCAGCCAAGAGAATGCGAGCTGCGCCGGAGCGAACGCGCCGAACCCCTGCCTCGCTGTGGGTGGACCCCTCGGGAAAGATGAGGACGTTACCGCCCGTGGCGAGTCTCGAAGCGAGCGACGCCAGACGCTGCTCATTTCGGAGCCGGGCGCCCTCTGCGTCCCTCACATCCCCCGTTCGTTCGACGGGCACGACGCCCGTCAGTTTGAGCAGACGCCCCAACAACGGGACGTCAAAGAGCGTGTGCTTGGCAACGGTGGTTAACTGCCCGGGAAGAACCGAGGTCATCAGCATCGGGTCGATGAGCCCGCTGGGGTGCCAGGTGATGTAGAGGCGCCCGCCATCCGGAGGAAGGTGTTCGTCGTCGACGACGTTCACCTCTCGAAACCAAATGTTGGTCAGGAAACGATAGAACCGCCGAACCAGTCGGTAGGAGAACGGGAGCCCCGTGGATTCGGCGCCCTTACCACCGCCTCCCTTCATGGTGGAACCCCACCATCCTGAGATTTAGAGAACGCCCCTGCGGTTGAGTCAGGCGTCGGGTTTGACCTCATCTTGGTCCACGGGGGCTCCCTCGTCAGACGATGGGCGCTCCGTCAAGCGTTTCCACCGCTGCGTCGCTCGAATGTATTTCAGAGGGTGGTCCATCCACGAGCGGTCGCACGTGCGGTTGTCACCGGGCAACACCGGGCAGTTGTGGTTGACTTTCAGCTTCCCGCAACCCGCCGGCGTGTATTCATGCTGGTAGACGTGCTGGACTTGGTAGGAAGTCGTGGCTTCGCTGAAATCGGGCGCACCTCGGAAAAAATTGACGCACGATTCCTGCGGTAAGGCCAACGTGGCGGACATGCTGGCGAGAAACAGCCGGCCGAAATGATTGACGTTGACACCACCGGCGAGGTCGGCGATGATTTTCTGCATGCAAGGAGGCCAATCGCTTTCTTCTGCTCCGACCAGCGCAATGGCTTCGCTGGCTTTGTTGGCCATGAGGTTTCGGACCATGCCGACGGGTTCGGCGAGACGGACGGCGAGGTCGGTGGTCACCTCGGCCATCTTCTCCAACGCCTCGGCCTCGATGCCCGCCTTGATTCGCTCACGGAGCAACCGAGCCAATTTTGCTGAGGAAGTGTACTGACGCTCCCCGTGAAGTTTGACCCAACCTCGCTCGATGTCGACGTTTGGAAGGCGCCACCGGTTGCCCGTGATCTTGGGGCAAACCTCAATGAAATCGGCCAGACCAACCCGCCACTCTTGGGAAGATGATTGCCGCAATTGGCGCATCGACATGCCCGTCGTCGCCGGTGATGACGTTGAGTTCCCGCTGGTCGCCTCAACTTGGGACAGGTAGGTGTTGGCGACCGAAGGGAGGTTGTTGGCGTCCTGAATAAGCAGTTGCTCGGCTCGGGCCGCNTCGGCTTGCGCCCATCGTGCGATGAGACGTTCATCCTCGCTGGCGCACATCACCAGCCGAGCGTAATAGAATGAAAACGCCTCGATCAACCGACCTTCCTCGGTGTGAATATCGCCACCCACCACCTGCACGCCTTCTTTGGACTGCACCGAATCAATCAGCCGAATTCGGGCTCGCTGACGCGCCTGCTCCATCCACGCCCCCTCCAACAACTCGTTGAGGTCAATGCTGTGGCGCACNGCCATCGAACGAATCCAATCCGAGGCTTGCGGCAGGAACGGATAGCGAGCCAACGTGACCTCGTNCGCAATGGAGGGCGGTGAAGTCGGGACGGGCATGGTGGTTGGACAGGGCCACGGATTATGAAGTTCCACGTTGGGTGGAGTTCTTGACCTCCCGCCCCGTCAGTCCCTTCATGAGGCCCGCCCCCACCTTCCCGTCGGTGGTGTCCATCCAACACGATGTGAGGGCGCATTTTGGCTGGACGTACGAAGCCGACAGGGTCAGCGCCGCTCAGTTGCGCGAGGCTTGCAATCACCACCCCTCCGCCGAGGCCTTCGGCTGGTCGGCATCGGGACGGGCCGAGACGTTGGAGGTCGTTCGAACCGCATTGTTGCAAGCGCAACAGGTTGTCCTGGTCGGTGCGGGCGTTGAAATCGAGGACATGAACCGAACATGGGCTGAAGGAACCGTGTTTGTGGCCGCCGACGGCGCCGTCGGGGCGTGTTTGGGCCAAGACGTGGTGTGCGTGGTGACCGACCTTGACGGGGAGCCCCACCTTTCTCGTGCGGTCGAGCAAAACATTCCGCTCGTTGTCCACGCGCACGGCGACAACGTGAACGCTTGGCGACACGCCCTTCAGCAGTGGTCCGCCAAGGGAGGAATTCCGTTGATGCTGACCCACCAGTGCGATGAGCAACACGATGACATCTACAACGTGGGCGGCTTCACCGACGGCGATCGTGCGGCTTGCTTCATTCGGTCTCTGGGCGTCCCNAACGAGCGTGTTCGATACTTGGGCTACACCACCGATCGCGTGGGTTCCTGGTCGGGGACGACCAACCCCGAACGGAAACTTGCCAAGCTGGTGTGGATGGAGCGCGTGTTGGATTTGCTTGACCCGGAGTGGCCCAGCCGTCAACTGTCCGCTCCACCAACTGCTGAACGAACATAACGCTAAGTGGTCCATCCAGCGACGGAGGTGCATGGAGCGAGGGTGGTCGTGGCAAACGGTCCTGCTCTGGGTGGTCGCCCTGGTCTTGGTTAACGCTCTGTGGCTGAACGTGGCCGGCCAATCCGCACCCAATGAAATCAATGCAGAGAATCAATTCCAACCCTACCGAGAGGTCAACATCTCACCGGTGTTTGGGTCCTCATCCGCCATTCCCGCCACGTTTGAAGCGGCCTTTTCCAGCACGTCGGTGGACGACGCCGACGTCNGTTTCGCCATCAAACTGGACAACGAAACCGTGGTCCACCGATGGGCAGGGCAACTCGGCGACGTCGTGCCGGTTTGGACCGGCGAACTCGCCCCGGGAACCTACACGGTGGAAACACTGGTGGAGGACGGGGTCATGGTTCAACAACAACTCGAACTGAAACCGCTGGCCGCGGTCCAAGCCATGGGGCACGCAGTGCTTTCAGCGCTTCTCATCGTCTTGGCGTGGGGAGAACAAGGTGTCCGAGCCCTGATGGCTCGGCGAGCGGCGAATCAATCCGCCACCAAGACCGCTGAGAAAGCCCCGTTCAAAACCGGCACCTTCTCGCACGAAGAGGACCCGCTTGCATGGGACGATGCGAACGATTCTCCCTGGCGAGAGCCGTTGCGGTGATCACAAAAAGTCCGAGAGCGAAAGTTGCTTGGCCCGGTCGTTGTTGAACAAGGAATCAGCACTGGAAGCTAACCAATCGGCGTTCTGCCGCGTGTACAAATCCACGCCGTAGTGATCCATGACGAAACGCATGACCTCAATGTACTTGCGAACCGCCCCTTCCGAAACCGTCAGGGCGAGGTTGCCGTTGCACAGCCCGCCCTCCGCCTTGGTCACGCCCATGCGGGAAAGGCCCCTCCCCGTCTCCTTCTTTGGTTGAATGCAACTTCCCGAAAGCGGCATCCGCCGGTAGGAATGAGCGCACTTGAGGCAGCGAACTTTTTGTCGGCCGTAGGCGTTGAGGTTGCCTCGCAAGTCAGGAAGGAAGTGGGACCGCACCACGCTGGAGGCGACCTGCCGAACGTTCACCCCGCGGAGGCGGTGACCAAGAGCCAATTGTCCGTTCATTTTGTCGATCATGGTTTCAAGGGTCTTGTAGGCTGAGAGCGCAGGTCCCCGGTCGATGGCATAGCAGTCGTGAGTGTAGCCGTACCCGCGAACAGCCCCCACGCTTCCTAACCTTCGTTCAACGAAATCCATCCGGTTCTGGATTTCCTTCGGATGCGGCTGGCTCAGCGTCGCCTCGTAGAAATCCCGCTCGTAGAACCATGCTGAATCGACGTTGAGGGCTTCCTTGTCCACTTCGGTGGGGTTCAGCCTCGTGGTCAGGACGAGCGGTGCGTCCATCTGACCGCCACGGTTGGCAGGGAGGATGTCTCGGCTGAAATTCAACAACCCGTCCATTAACAGCATGATGGCGTCCTCGTCACCGTCGCAGTTACGGCGCTTTGCTGCGTGAAACAGCGGGTGCGCGTACCCGCCTGAACAATCCGCCCATCCGATGATGCGAGAAAGCACACCACCGCTGGTGTGCGGGGCCAAGGCACAGATGAGGTGACCCACGAGGTCGTCGGCTTTGTCGGCGTTGTAGTAGGGTTCCATGTTGTAGAAGCGAACCAGCAATTCATCGATGTAGTTCGCTGTTCGCAACAAGAAGTCAGCCGCTCCCTTGGCCACGATGAAATCTTGAGGGAAGAGTTCGAGCATTTGTTCGTCGTCTTCCAGCGGTGCACCGCGGTGGTCGTGCGTATATCCCAGCCCGTGNAGGGTGCGCCAAGGCACGCCAATTTCACGCGGCGTGAAATGCGTGGTGGGAACGTCGCTCATGTCGAACCGAACCGTGCCGTCTCTGAACACCGGGAGNTCGTGTTTCGCACGAAGGATGCCTTTCTCGATGGCTTCTGGTGTTTGATCTCGACTGTTCAGTTTTTTCATGCATTTGACCTGNGCTGGAAGCCGGTCGATGCCGAGACGAATTCGAGCGTCCTCCACCATTTCGTCCATGCGGACCGACTGGACCTCGCCGCGCCGATAGGCGTTGGACTTCGTGGGGTTGGCCGTGGTCGGGCCGCCACAGGTTTCGCCGGGTTTGCTGACGCCGTGAGCGTCGAGGGCGCGATGATGGCATCGCAAGAAAGGCGTCTCCTGACCGCAGGTCGAGCAGGTGCGACGACCGAGTTGAACCCGGATGGTTCGTTTGTCGATGGCGTTGTTGAGCAAGCGCTGGTTGCCACCGTTCAATTCGATGGGGAACAACGAGTGCGTCATCGGATTCATCACGCGCGGGGCGGCTTTCTCCGGACGCCCCATGCGACAGCCCACGCGTACGGGGGCACTGTGCTCCCACCGCAAGTCAGAGAGCGATCGCACGATGGCCATGACGCCCTCAACGGCGTGGTCGTCCTCCAGTCGCTGAGCGGCCAGGTAAGCCGCCGGATCGCGCGGGCCGTTGTCGGGCAGCGATGCAGCGGCGTCTCGACCGACCTGGTCGGTTTCAGCAATGCCCAAGCCACGTTGGCGTGCCCCAGTCTCCGCTGCGATGCGAACGGTCGCACGCTCTTTTTCCAAGGCCCCCTTTCTCGCTCGCTCTTCGTCGAGGACGTGCTTGGCTTGGCGCAATGAATGAATTCGCTCGGCTGTCACATGTTGTGCCTGTTTGGTCCGCACCGGACGATCACCCTCGAATGAAAAACCGAGGCCTTCGAGCAGCGCTTCCCATCCCGCACTGACCACAAGATCGTCGCCCTCGTGATGGTGCGGGAGACCGAGCGTCATCAGGGCCGCTTTGACCAAACCGTGCTGATGGAGAGCCCATCCTTCGGGGAGTTCATCGCTCATGATCGGCGATTCGATGTCAACGGTTGGCCCGGGGAGCTGAACCGACGCCAACTCAGGCAGGGCTTCAGGCTGCAGCTCCTCCATGGTTTTCGGGGTCCAGTTTTGTGCACCACCGGGGAACCGCAAGCAGCGGCTGCTCGGAAGAGGAAGCGCCCCGTCGGGTGCAGTGGAGTCGCCGGCCTGGTCTTCAATGCTGGACGCTTCAAGTTGGGTGAGGAAGGCTGGAAGCCACTCGAGCGGGAGATCCTTGAACCAAGGGTTGTGAGGAGGTGGGAGTGAGGTGGCAAACCGGCGTGCAAACCGTTGAGCTTGCGACCACGTCAGTTTGCAATGACGCAAGCGTTCGTGCCAGTCGCGACGAATCCAAAACTGGTCCCGGCCGTCTTCAGCATCGGAGGGAGGCACCCCCGGCACGCCTTCCGGCCAATCGCTTCGGGCCTCCTCAAGGGTGTCGACAAACGCGTTCACGTCGTCTTGCGACACCAAACTGTCCAGCATGTCGCTGGCCCACCAATCCATCGTGTATCCAGCTGGCACGAGCCGCTTGTTGTTCTCCATGAACTCACCGTACCCGATGACCAACTCGCCGTTGTCCCATACCTGCTTCACCTGCTGACGCAAGGCCGCATAGGCGCTGGGCTCGTCCACACGAAGGAAACGACCGTCCTCCAGCACCACCCACGGCCCTTCAGCTTCGTCGCAGGGGGTGATGGCGCAGGCTTTACCGGGGCGCTCGATTTTCATTTGCGTCCCGATCGTGATGAAATCGTCCAGCGCCAGCATGGAGGTGGTGTTGGTGGACGCAGCGGCCAGACCGGAGGGTCGGGCACGGCCGTACCTGAGACGAAAACCGCCCGGTTGGAGCGGTCCACCGAAGACGGGGCGGCCTGCAATGATGTCCTTCATGAACTTGGTAATCGGCTGAATTTGTTGGGATTTGAACCGGTCTTCTCCTGGCACCTCGTCCTCTTTACCGCGTGCGGCAAATTGAGCGATGAAGTCCCACCCAGGAACGCTCAGTCGCTCGGTGTGCTTCTGAATCTTCGGCGCTTTCAGGCACATGCCCTCCCCGATGACGAGGAGGACACCACCTCGAATGCGTGCTTCGTCGATGTTGCGGACGTTGCCGTACCCTGCGCACTCGATGCGTTCGGTGGACTCGCCGTTGATCATCACCGGACAAGCCCGAACGATTTCGTCGATCTCCTGCGGCGATGGGCGGTATTGCAGGTTGCCACGGTAGAGCCCGAATTCTTCCTTCACACGCTCCACTTCCGGGTCGGTCGGTTGGTAGTGGCCGATGTTCAACTCGCGTCGAATCATGTCGGCGATGAGAACGGCGAGGGCTTGGGCCGTACCGCCCGCCGCACGAATTGGGCCGGCGAAGTGCACCGACACGAACTGCGAGCCGTCGATGTTGTTGAGTAAGCGAACCTCACTGATGCCTTCCAACGGAGCCACCAGCACCGCCTCCGTCAGAACGGCCAGTCCGACCCTCAGGCCCACGTCAATGGATTTCTCCAAGTCGTAGCCGGCGGCACGAAACCCGCGCGAGACGGACTGGGCGATGATGATGGAGGTGGTTTCACGGTCGTGTTCGGTGAGCAGTTCCCGAATGTCATCGGCCACCTCGTAGCCCTCAAGATGTTCGATGAGAAGCTTCTCGGTTCGGCCCGCGAGGTCGGAGGCCCTCGGGATTTCAACTCGATCCTTGTGGTCAAGGCCCTGCTGGCGGGCCTGCTCAGCGACCCGATACGCATCGTCAGCCCGCTCGTCGAGCCACTGATGGTAAGCGGCCATTTCTCGTTCCAAACGCTCGACGTCAAGGCCGATGAGCGGGTTGATGTCCCCCAAACTCACGCCTTGGTCTGATTCGCTCATGGTCGCTCAAAGGTGGTTCGTGCCGACCCTTTATCATCACCACGGTGAGGTTTCATGACGGTTGGTCGGAAGGAAAGTTCATTTCATGACGGCCAAGGACCATATCATGGGCGTTCACGGCACCGTTCGCAACCACGAGCACTGGCCGCGTTTGGCCGAATTGGTTCACCAACTGGCGTTCTTGGACGGAGGAAACGACGAAGCGTTCACCCTCGCCAGCGGTCGACAATCACGTTGGTTCTTTGACACGAAACCGGTGATGATGCACCCCGAGGCGGCGAGCATCATGGGTGAACTCCTCAACCTTCGAATCCAAGCCTTGGGCGCCAGCCTCGTGGGTGGGCTTGAATTGGGCGCCGTGCCGCTCACGGCCATTGCCGTCACGTCACCTCACGCCTCAGCCGAACTCCGAGGCTTCATGGTTCGAAAAAACCCGAAAGGGCGGGGGGGAAGGAAAACAAACAACCCGCCAGGCATCGAGGGTACCTCGCTTGAAGCGGGCGGTGATGTGGTCATTGTGGAGGACGTCACCACCACCGGAGGCTCTTCCATTGTGGCCGTTGAGCGCATCCATCAGGACACCGCTTGCCGAGTGGTNGGTGTCATCAGCATCTTGGACCGGGAGGAAGGGGCTGAAGCGGCCTTTGGCGAAGCGGGTATTCCGTTTGAATCCCTGCTGACACGCTCGGACATCGTGGCGTTGTGAGGCGGTCGATTGCACCAAAACCTCAACCCGTCGGAGACTTCTGCGGAAGGGTTGGTCGAGCGAGCGCAAGATTCGACNGCNCCCGAGGGTTTGGTGTTTTTTCACGCCAACGAAGGTCAGCCTCTGGCCACGCCTTGGCAAGTGGCAGCGCTGCGTGCCGGNATGGTGGCACGGTACGACCTCCCGCCGGGGTGGGTGTTGGACTGTGCGTGTGGAAGCGGCATTCAACTGGCGGCTTACGGGACCGCTCTTCAACGTCCGCTGTTGGGCGTGGAACTGGACGAAGGGCGCGCCCGCGCCAGTGCGGTGAACGTGCGGTCGGTGGTAGAGCACACGCGGTCAAGCGACACGACGTGGTACCGCTCGAGCCGCATCGTTGCCGGCGATGGCACCGACGCTGAGGGCGTGNTGAAGGCCCTGACCGGCCCCCAACAAGGCGTGGCGTTCCTGCACTTGGACCCGGCACGGCCGAGAAACAGCCGAACGCACGCCCTGGAGGAAATGCAACCCGCGCTGCATCGGGTCTTGGAAGCATGGGCCCCTCACTTCACAGGGTCGGCAACAGGCCCGGCGGTGTTACTCGACCTGTCCCCACGGTTAACCCTTGAACAGCGCAAGGAAGTGGAATCCATCGTGGACCAAACGTGGCCCGGCATCGCAAGAACCTGGGAGTGGACGTCCCGTGGAAGGGGGCGAGTCGACCGATTGGCGCTGTGGCTGGGCGGCGTGGCTGACGACAACGCCGGACGCCGTTTTGTGCGTGTACCGCCCTCCATGGCGGAAGCCCCTGTCGTTCTCCGCTCAAATCAACCGCCCGCCGATTTGGAGGTGCGTCATCACCCGCCCAAACGGAACGAGCACGTCAGCATCTTGGACGCTGCTTTGTTGGAAAGCGGCCTGATGGTCGATTGGCTGGCTCGTGTCGCACCGGGGGATTCGGGGCGATGGGCCACCCTCGAAGGGCGGCGCCCGCAGCTGCATCACGACCGACCGATGCAGCTGGACGTCGGTGACGACCGTTTGGTTCAAGCCACGGGGCGAGTGGTGGAACTTCTCGCCTTCCCGCTGGACGAAACAACGGTTGACCGCTTGGTGGAGGTGGCGCTGCAACACCGTCTTTCGTCGGTGAAGTTGCGCTTCGATTTGGATCCCGCTCTCCAACCAAAACTGCAGGGTTCGCTCGACCGGCAACTCAAGCGCCGACACGGCGACCGAGCGGGGTTTGTGGCGCGGCACCCTCACGGTGAAGTCTTGTTGCTGTGTGTTTGTTCAAACACGTCGGATGAAACCCCCCCGATTTGAGCCCGTTTCACGGCTCAGTGGCGCGAATGTCATCATCGCGGTCTTGATATATGGGAGGTTGGTCGGAGGGATGCGTGACACTGTGGTGTTAACGTTGAGGTGAACGATATGGCACGACCAAAGGATGAGGACCTTGGTGANGACTTTTCATACATTCTGCGNATGGCAGANACGGACATGGACGGNTTGAAGCCTCTGGCGACCGCCCTGACCTCGGTCAAAGGCGTCGGTGCCCGCACCGCCATCCAAATTTGCAAGAACACCGGCTTTGATCCCTACGCCCTCGCTGGTTTCCTCGACACCGACCAGCAAGAGCAACTCCGGGTCGCCATTGAATCGTACGCTGAGAACGTCCCCCTCTGGATGCTCAACCGACAGCGCGACTTGGAGACGGGCAACGAGATTCATCTGACGGGTCAACAGGTCCGATTAACCCTTCAAGACGACATCAACCGTCTTCGAACCATGAAGTGCTACCGTGGTGTTCGCCACGCCTCCGGCAACAAGGTTCGTGGACAGCGCGGTCGTTCCAACGGCCGCGGCGGCCTGACCTTGGGTGTCAGCCGAAAGAAGTGATGAGGAGGAATCAAGATGGGAGAGCCAAAGTTTTCACGACCCAAATACGACACGCCTTCGCACCCTTGGAAGGCCGACCGAATTGAAGAAGAGCACGCCATTCAAGCCAATCACGGTCTCAAGAACATGAAGGAGATTTGGAAGGCCAAGTCCCAGCTGCGCCGACATCGACGCCAGGCCATGCGGCTCATCGGCAACATCGACACCACCGAAGGCCACGGCAAGCGAGAGCGGGAAGACCTTCTCCGCTCCCTGCACCACAAAGGACTCATCGAATCCGACGCCGAACTCGGTGACATTCTCTCGCTGAGCACGGAGGACGTGCTCAACCGTCGCCTCCAAGCACAAGTCTACTACAAAGGGCTGGCCTGCACCATGAAGCAGGCACGGCAACTGGTCACCCACGGCCAAATCTGCATCGGCGACCAGAAGATCACCATCCCATCTTACGCCGTGAGCCGTGACGAGGAGGGCGAACTCCGATACCACCCCGCTTCCCCGCTCAACGACCCCAACCACCCGATTCGCAAGGCCATCGAGGGCGTCCGCGAGGCCGCCAACTACGAAGATGAAGACGTGAGTCCCGAAGCCACGGCCGAGTTCGCTCAGGAAGTTCAGGAAGCCGCTGAGGCCTCAACAGAAGCCATCGAAGGAGGCGGTGAATGATGTCTCGCAAAGCCATTGTCAACATCTTCAGCTCCTACAACAACATCCTGATGACCGCCACCGACCTGACCGGTGCGGAAACCATCACCACCTGCAACGGCGGTGAAGTCGTCAAGGCTGGCAAGGACAAAGGCGGTCAGTTCGCTGCCACCCGTGCTGCTGAACGCATGGCCGACGCCCTCAAGGACAAAGAATTCAACGAACTCATCGTCAAGTACCGTGCTCCGGGTGGGAACCTTTCCAACAACACCGGTCCCGGTGCCCAAGCCGCCATCCGCGCACTGACCCGTGCCGGCATGACCATCACTCGCATTGAAGACGTCACCCCCATCGCTCACGATGGCACCAAAAAGAAAGGCGGACGTCGTGGACGGCGCGTCTGATGAAGGAGTTGAAACACATGAAGACCGAGATTGTTGAAGGCTGGCCACGAGGCCACGAGATCCGTATCCTCATCAGCGAAACCGACGCTTCCCAGGTCAACGCTATTCGCCGAGCCCTGATCGCCGATGTCCCCAAGCTCGCCATCACTCGCGTGGATTTTTCCCAAGGTGTCACGCAAGACAACAAGGGCGAAGTCGTGGAATCGGTCAACGTGCTCCCCGACGAAGTCCTCGCCCACCGCTTGGCCATGATCCCCATTCCCACCAACCTCGACGAAGGGCTGGTGTTCCCCAACGAATGCGTCAACTGCCAGGACGTTGTTGAGAAGGACAAGGGTTGCCCCATGTGCCAAGTGCTCTACACCCTCTCGGCTCGAGGCCCCGCAGCCGATGCTGAAGAGAACTTCAAAACGGTGTACGCCGGAGACATCACCACCATTTCCGACCCCGTCTTTGACATCCGCGACGAACACAAGCAGATTCCGCTGACGGTGCTGTCCAAGGGACAGTTCCTCGAGTTCTACGCCTTCGCCGTCCTCGGCCGAGGCCGCGACCACGCCAAGTGGTCCCCCGTGGCCGCCGTCGGCTTCCGACCGCACCGCACCGCCGTCCTCAACAAGCCAAAGAAGGCCAGCGTGCTGTTCGACCTTGGTCTCACAACCTCTGACGGCACGGCCATCGACGCCAAACTGTTTGGAAAGGACAAGAAATTGACCAACATCAACCACGTGATGGACCTCGAAAAGGCCCTGCATCAAGTGGGTGAAGGCACCGGTCGAGAAGACGCCTTTGACGACGCCATCACCCTCGAACCGGTTGATGGAGCCTACGTGTTCTCCTACGAGACCGACGGTAGCCTCGACCCGGTCACGGCCTTCAACATGGCCCTGGAGGAACTGAAGAACCGGTTCAACAACCTGAGCGAGGACCTGGCCTCCGCTCTTGCCTGAGGCATCGCGGCATTCATCAGCCAGCGCTCCTTCGGACGAAGGGATGACCACCGTTACGCAACGCTGCGGTGGCCACATCACCCTCCTGTTCACCGTTGACAAGACCACCGCCCTCAGCCGGAGCCAGGGCAGCAAAGGCGCTGGGTTTTCGATTCACCACGGTGTCGAAGCAACCGGAACCCTCCACCGTCGACCCACCGCCACAACCGAACCCATGGCGGGGATCAAACCGGACACACCGCTGCAAAAGCAAACCCCCGAGCCCTCCGTTGTCACCGTTCGAAACATGCACGACGAACACATCGAGCAAATCGACCTCTACCTGGATTTCATCGAAGCCTGCCACGATGCCACCCTGTTGCGAGATGACGAACACGTGGACATTGATATCCAAATTGAATGCCCGACCAGCCAGGGCTTTGGCATGTCCGCCGCCGGTCTGATCGCTGTGGGTCGGGTCATCCACGCCCTCACCGGGCGGGGCCGACCGACACAATACCTCAAAATCGCTCACCGGATTGAACGGTTGCACGGTGCGGGTTTGGGCGACGTCTTGGGCGCCTCCGTCGGCGGCGTTGAGCTCCGTTTGGCACCGGGTGCTCCCGGTTGGCCGGGTCAAGCGACCTCGTTTGAGGCAACCGTTCCGGTCCTGCTGGCGTGGGATCCCACGGAAGAACGTCACACATCGACCTACATCGACGACCCCGATTGGCAACGCTCCATCACGGCGGCGGGCGAGGAAGGGGTGGCTGCCTTGGCCGCCGAACCGTGGTCCGAGGCGCGTTGGGCTGACCTCCTTCGAGAAGCGAGAACCTTTGCGGCGGCCTCAGGCATGCTGGATGAGGACGAGCGTGTCCGCATCCACCGAAGCACGCTTCTCGCAGTTCAAGACGGTGGATGGCAAGCGACGATGGCGGTTCGCCTGTGCATGCTGGGAAGTTCCGTGGCCGTTCTCCCTCGGAATTTGGACAACCATCCTACCGAGCGAGAGTTGGAGGCCTTGGCGGCCGGTGTTCGTGAGCGGGGGTACGCCTGCCTCATCACGTCCGTTGCGCCGGTCAGTCGTCCTGATTGAGGCGGGTGAGGTCAATGGGGCTGGCATCCAGCATCAGGACACCCGGCAAGAAGAGGTTCTCTGAGAACCCGTGGCGAAACATGATTGCTCCGCTGCCCCACTCCTCGATGTAGCGATTCATCTGCTTCTTCATCTTCTTGCGTTGGAATTCCACGTCGGCCCCGTAGAAGTGCTTGGCATCGATCCAAGCGACCGGTTGATCGTTGATGTAGACGTGATCGAGAAACAGCAAGTCCGGTGTTCGAACGGGTCGGCCCAGCAGTTCGGATTGTTCCTTCACCATCTCGGGTTGACGACGCAACCGGATGCCTTGCGCTTCAAACCAATCAGCAAGGATGTCCTCGAACAGGTCGGCCTTGACTTGCGTTTCGGACTGATCGACGCTTGACACCCGATCGATGGCCTCTGCGGCTTCAAATTCCTCACGTTCACGCTGCTTCATGCTCGAGGGGTTCCGCAAACTCTCCTTGATTCGTTTCTTGGACCAACCCATCGCCTCGAGCACCACGCGGAAGATGTTCACGGGTGGGAAATCATACTCTTTTGAGAGATCGACAATGGACGTCCCGTTGCGGTAGCGTCGTGCGAGTTCCTTCGCTTTTGACTTCAAACGGTGATGGGAATAGACCGTTTTTTGCTGCAGCAGCGCCGACCGCAGCGAGAGCGCTTGATCGAGGGTCATGTTCTCCGAATCGAGTTGCTTGGCGATGTTGTCCACGCGGTCGTCTGAAAGCCATCCGAAGTCCCCGCGCTTGACCACCATGGAGGCGACCCGTTCTTCGGTGTTCAGCGGGACCGGTTCGGGTGTCCACGAAAGGTGGAACGTCCGGGGCGCTTCCATGTCCTTCGGGAACGCCATGGGAAGGGGGGTGCGGTCAAACCGTTGCTCGGCGACGGTGTTCATGGACGCCACATCACGAGCAAATCGTTCCATTTGTTGCGTGCGCTTTGGACCGCCATAGCGGCGTTTGGACGATGAACGGCTTCGTTGTTTTCGGCCTCGATTCGGCGTTGAGCCATCACCCATGGACGCCGGTCTCCGCCGACACTCAATGAAGGCTCCCCCGCTTCCGACCGGACGGCTGCACGACGGGTTCTTATGCGAAAGCATCGTCGTTCCGCCATGACAATCCGTGGCATCCTTCCGATGCTGGTCGTGAGCATGATGGTGCTGACGCCCCTGTCAATGGCCAACCACGAAGGCGGCGACGCGCTGCCAGCCTCAACCGAGCCAAGGATGAGCCAAGCGGAGAACGTCAGCGGCTGGCTGGCGAGTGCAGGCGGCGCTAGTTACGAACGGGTCAGCGCCATGGTCCCGCTCCCTAACGGCAGCATGTTGGTCGGAGGCTTGTTTGAGCAAAACGTCGAATTCCACGGCGATGTGATTGGATTTTCCAGCGACGACTCCAGTTTTGGCCTTGATTTCTTTTTGGGCTGGCTGGATGAAAACGGCACGTGGACCGGTACCATGGCAGGAACGAGCAGCGGGCTCGACGGGATTGAAGCCATGGACCGGACAAGCGACGGAACCGTCATCATTGCTGGAACGTTTTGCGACATGACCAAGGGGGACGCCTGCAACATGACCCTCGGTGAATTGCCACCGGTCAACAAATCCGCTGACGACCATGAAAACGGCGTCTTTGTCGCAGGAATGACCCCTGCGGGTGAATGGATGTGGGCGACGAGCCTCTCTAACCCGTACCAACTTTCAGTCATCGACATGATGGTCGGTCCCAACGACGAGGTTCACCTGGCGGTGTTGCACCGAGACTCTTTGACGTCGGGTGATGAACTCGCACCGGGGAGCGTGTCGGAAGATTCCATCGCCGTGCTGGTGCTTGACAGCACCGGCAACCACCTGCACATGCACACCGTGTTCTCAAGTCAGAACCTTGAGAACATCGGCTCGCTCTGCTCGGATTACAGCGGACAGACGTACCTCGCCACGTCCTTCTTGGAACTCGTGAGTTTTGGAGATCACGAGCTCACCAGCAGTGGAGGAACACACGTTGCCGTTGCACAGTACAATTCCGGCGGTTGGCTCTGGGCCAAGAGCGCCGGAGGGACAAGTGATGCATCGGCAACGGATTGCGACGGACGCCACGACGGTGGTGTTGCCATCGTCGGTGATTTCCTCCAAAACATGACCTTCGGCGACCTCGAAATCGGCCCCTCGATCTGGGTTGATTTCTACGAGGCTCACATCTCCGACCAGGGCGAGTGGTTGCACGCCACCGGGTTCGGTGGCGGTGCTGCTGACCATGCCGCAGCGATTCACATCACCGAGCAGGGTGACTCGCTCATCCTTGGAAAAACCACGGGAACCTTGGTCCTCGGCGAGTACACGCTGACGGACATCGACGGCATGAACGACGGCAACCATCACGACCTGTTCCTCGGACGAAGGCAAGCCAACAGCACGTGGGATTGGGCCATTGCAGCAGGCGGTGGAGGGGACGACCTCCCGGATTCCCTGAGCATGAGCGCCACCGGTTCACCCGTGATCTCGTTTATCTCCAACAGCGATGGAACCTACGGCGCTCACGCCTTCGTGCAACGCGACCATTACGACATGGGCATTTGGCTGTACGAGACCGACCTCGACCTCGACGGGGTCCTTGACGGGTTGGACAACTGCCCCAAGCTCGCCAACAGCGACCAAGCCAACCTCGACGCTGATGCATACGGTGACGCATGCGACGATGATGTTGACGGCGACGGGGTGTTGGACGTGAACGATGATTGCCCTACCGGGGACGTGGGATGGGTTGCGAACGACGTATCTGACCATGACAGCGACGGGTGCCGGGACTTGACCGAAGACCTTGACGACGACGAGGACGGTGTGTTCGATGAATACGATCTGTGCCCGAAAGGGCCGGTGGGCTGGGTCTCGACCGAGGAGACCGACATTGAAACCGACGGATGCTCCGACGAAGACAACGACGGGGACGGCTTCGTTGACCAAGCGGACAACTGCCCTGCGCTGGCCAACCCAACCCAAGCCGACCTCGACAACGATGGTCTCGGTGATGCTTGCGACCTCGACAAGGACGGAGACGGCATTGCCATTCCCGATGACAACTGCCCGAACGACATTCGCTCGTGGGTGTCCTTTTCGTGGAACGATTACGATGCCGACGGTTGCTTGGACGAAACCTCGGACGAGGATGACGACGACGATGCGGTCTTGGACGTCAACGACGCCTGCCCTCTCGGTGAGAAAAACTGGGGCGGCGACGCTGCTCTGTACGATAACGACGGGGACGGGTGTCATGACGACCTTGAAGACAACGACGACGATCAGGACGGGATCAGCGATCCCTTTGATCGCTGTCCTCGAGGGCTCATCGGGACGGCTCCGCCCGGTCAAGACAACGACGGCGACGGATGCATTGACGCCGTGGAAGACGACGATGACGATCAGGACGGCGTTCTTGACCCGTTGGATCGCTGTCCAAACACCGACAGCGAAGAAACGGTGTCGTCCAACGGTTGCAGTCAGTACCAACTTGACGACGACGGCGACGGCGTCGTGAACGCTTACGACTTCTGCGGCAATTCACCGGTGGACAGCGTGGTCGACGAGCGAGGGTGTGAAACCACCAGCGTCAACCCGGCGAGCGAAACCGAGGAATCCGGCGTGAGCCTCTCCACCGTCCTCTTCCTGCTGGCTGGAGCGGTCATCGTCTACGCGCTCTACACCAATTCGCAACGGCCCGGCCCGCCACTCCCAAAGATTGCGCCTGATACCGTCCCACCGATTCGACCTTCAATGGATGAAGAGGCTTAATCAAGCATAGACCACGGCGGGCGACAGCGGCATCGCCGAACCGGCGCGCCCGGATTCGTCCGCATCGCTCTCACCGAGGACGACCGTGACGTTCTCGAGTTGAAGTTCTTGGGCGATGAAGGCCTTGGCGCTCTCCAGCACCGATGTTTCATCGAGGGACGAGACGACCACCGCTTTCGAAGCATCGTCCCATTTGAAGACCTGGGGCAGCATTTTCTTGCCCCAAAAACCCATGATTTCGCCCTTGCGCTCCCCCTGCGCAAACGGCAGGTCCTGCAGCACGGGAATGAATTGCTTTGGATGACCCCCTTGTTGGATGAAGTCCAGCGCAGCACGGGCCATGGTTCGTTTCCAGGATGGAGCGACCACAAACGTGGCTGCTGATGCAGGCTGTCCGAGATGGCGCTCGGCGACCACGCGCACCTTACGGGCTTGCTCGAGCACGTCCCGTACGTACTGTTCCCCAGCCAGCACCGTTTCTTGGTCGTCTGAAAGAGGCGCAGGGACGGCCATGGTGCTGCCGGCGACCAACCCGGTGGTGCCATCGAGGGCCGCCCACCATTCCTCTGCCAGGTGAGGTGTTGACACCGAAACCATCTGCGCCCACAACGGTAACCAGCGCCGGGCGAGGTCGAGGTTTTGTCCGCCGCGACGCGTGTACCAGTTGATGTCCTTGATGACCTCGTAGTGGGAGAGTTCGACCGCACGGCGCAAGTCGTACTCGTCCATGGCCTTGACGAACTCGTGCACGCGCTGAGTAAAACGAGCCTCCAGCCATCCGTCCATCGGTGAGGCTCCGCCTGACCATGCCATCAGTTGCGCCGGCATGCCTCGCATTTGCACCATCACGCGGTGGTTGGCATCGAGGGCTGCATCGGACCAGTCCATGCCGGCCGTCGGGTTGGCAGCGAAGAGGATGAACAAGCGGACCGTGTCGGCACCGTAGCGAGCGATCATGTCCTCGGGGGAAACCGTGTTGCCCAATGACTTGCTCATCTTGGCTGAACGAGAACCCAATTCACTGCCGCAGTGTGGGCACGGTTGCCCTTCATGCGCGGTCGAAAGGGTCACACCGCACGGCTGGCAAAACGGAGCGGCTTTGTTGACCATGCCCTGACAGAGAAGCTCGTTGAACGGTTCATCCACGTCAACCAAGCCAAGGTCCCGGAGCGCCTTGGTCATGAAACGGGCGTAAATGAGGTGCATCTGTGCGTGTTCGATGCCCCCGCAGTAGAAATCCACGTGCATCCAGTGGTTGGCCACCTGTTTGGCAAAGGACGTCTCGTCGTTCAGAGCGTCGGTGTAGCGAAGGAAGTACCACGAGGAATCAATGAACGTGTCCATGGTGTCGGTTTCCCGGCGGGCGGGCTCGCCGCAAGTTGGGCAGTCGACGTTCAGGAACGCCTCCGACGTGGTCAACGGGTTTCCATGACCGAACACCACGTCTCGGGGGAGTTCAACCGGGAGGTCCTCCTCGGGAACGGGAACGGCGCCGCAGGCCTTACAGTGAATCACGGGAATGGGGGTGCCCCAATACCGCTGACGGGAAATCAACCACGGTCGAATCTTCCAGTTGATGGTTTGGTGGCCGCGGCCGCGCTGTTCAAGGGCGCTGCAGACGGCCTGCTTGGCTTCCGCACCGTACAGGCCGTCAAACCCTTCCATTGGGCTGTTGACCATCCAACCGAGGTCAACTTCGGCCTTGTCCAAGGGGGCTTGGGCGTCACCGCCTTCTTCCATCACGAGCACGCGCTTGATGGGAATCTCATACTGCCTGGCAAAGTCGTGGTCCCGCTCATCGTGGCCTGGGACGGCCATGACAGCGCCCGTGCCGTAGGTGGCGATGACGAAATTGCCGATCCAGATGGGCACGTGTTCACCCGTCAAGGGGTGAACAGCGTACCGTCCAGAGAACACGCCTTTCTTCTTGTTCATGTTCTTGATGCGGTCGAACTCCGCCATGGACGCCACTTCATCGTAGAGCGCCTTCCAGGCCGCCTCGTGTTCGGTTCCCGCCACCAAGGATTCGGCAAGCGGGTGTTCGGGGGCGAGGGTGACAAAGGTAGAACCAAACAGGGTGTCCGGGCGGGTGGTGAACACCTCGATGTCCCGGTCGTCGTCGACGATGCCAAACAGAATGTTGGCGCCCTCTGATCGGCCGAGCCAATCGCGTTGGAGGGATTTGACGTGCTCGGGAAAGCCGATGGTATCAAGCCCGTCCTGCAGTTCCTGCCCGTACGCAGGGAGGTTGAGGAACCATTGATTCATCTCCTTCTGGGCGACCGGGCCGTTGCAACGCCAGCATCGCCCGGCCTTGACCTGTTCGTTGGCGAGCACGGTGCTGCAAGATTCGCACCAGTTGACGGGGGAAAATTCACGGGTGGCCAATCCGTTTTCCATGAACTTGGTGAAGAACCACTGGTTCCACTTGTAGTAGCGAGGGTCGTGGCTCTTGAGGGTGCGACGCCAGTCGTAGGAGAACCCCATTCGCTTGATTTGCTCGGTGATGGAGGCCATGTTCCGTTCCGTAATGTCGTGAGGGTGGCCACCTTCAGAGATGGCAGCGTTTTCTGCGGGCATCCCGAACGAATCGAAGCCCATCGGGTAGAGCACGTCAAAACCCATCAATCGCTTGAACCGGGCAACAGCATCGCCGATGGAGTAGTTTCGCACGTGGCCCATGTGCATTTTTCCGGACGGATAAGGGTACATCTCGAGGCAGTAGAACTTGGGTCGGTCGCCGTGGATGTCCGCATGAAACAAGCCGGCATCGTCCCAACGTCGTTGCCAGCCGACTTCGTCCACGGGCTCTGCGTCGGCTGTCATGTTTCATCACCGTCCACTGGACAACCCCGGCCACTCACCGACACGCTATGAAATCCACGCCTTCCTCAGGCGGCGACATCGCCAACCTCAGACGAGGTCGCCATGAGCAAAGTCATCGTTGGTCTCCAACAGGAAGACCGCTTCGCGAGTCAGTTTGTACCGGTTCTTGACGCCCATCTTTCGGCGCTCGACCAAGCCGTACTTCTGCAGGGTGCGCAGGTGGTGGGAGATCAACTGTTGACTCTTTTCGAGGCGAGAGGCGAGTTCAGCTTGCGTGGGGAATTGGCCCAGGCCACCGTCCTGATCGAGCAAGTTCAGGATCTTGCCCTGCAGGCTCTTGGGGTCGGGCGAAAGGGGAGGGACGGGGAGGTCCTCTTCGTTCGTGTTTGGATGAAGTTGACTGGTGAGAGGGTAGAACCGAACGAGTCGCCCGTCTCCCTTGCGCCAAACGTGCTCTTCAGCCTCCAAAATGCGGAGGTGATGCGTGATCTGGCCGTTGCTCATGTCCAGCGCACTCATGAGGGCACGGAAGTGGCACCCAGGATTGGCCGTGAGGTAGCCCATCAGACGACCCCGTTGATAGCGGCCATCGGTGGTTTCGTGGGTTTTCCCGATCAGGCCGAGGAACCACAAACCAGCGGCGGTGGCAGGCCATCGCAAACCCTCGTTGGTGATGGTAACGGCCACCAGCAGCGACAGCAGGGAAGCGGTCACGACCATGACGGCGGCCGATACCACGATGTTGGATTCGACGGTGCTGGGTGGTGCCGCTTCGACAACAGGATCGAGAACGGATGCTTCGCTCGTTATCGGTTGCTCCATTTGAACCTCAATCACCTCAACAGAAGGAGCAACATAGCCGTTGCATGCAGGGGACGGGTCGGTTTCAACCACGACATAGACACCTTGGTTTTGAGCGCTGGGTTGCCAGGAGCCAAGCGTTCGGGCGCTGGACAAGAGGTAGGTTTGGTCGTCCGCTTCCATGACGTAGCAGGTGCCTTGTTCGGTCAACAAGCCGTTCCACGTGCCGGTGAGTTCGAACGTTTCGACGTCATCACTCACCGCTTCATCGACCGTCGTCTGCCCGTGGTCGGCGGGCCATGCGACGGGAAGCGAGACCGAGGACACCGACGTGGACAGCATCGTGAGTTCAAGCGTGTAATACCCGTCGGGAAGGAGCGGCGTGCCTTCCTGAACCATGCTGATGTCCACGTTGTCAAACTCAAGCGGCTGAGCAGCGTCGGGCAGGAAGAGCTTGCGACCGTCGTAGGCGTCGCAAAGGGTCTGGAACACGTGGACGACGTTGCCGTCCTCGTTCACGAAGGCCACTTCAAAGGTGCAGGGCTGGGCCATGCGCAAGTAAGGCGCTTCGCCGGTGGAGGCCACGGCGTTGAGACGAACCGTCTGTTCGTCCTGCCATTCCAGCGTCGCTGAGAGGCGAGCCGCATCGGTTGTGGCGCACGGGTTGTCTTCAATGGAAAAGAATTCGATGGTGTCACTGATGATGAGTTGGTGTTCCGGCACCTCGGCGATGACGGTGTACGTCCCAGGTTCAACCACGCAGCCTTGAGCGTCGTAGAAGTTCCACTGGGGCAAGGACAGGCGCTCGGGTTCATCAGCGCTCACCGTGAGCTCGAGGTCGATGGGGGTGCAGGTCTTTCCAAGGCGACTGTCAAAAACGATCTCACCCATGTCGTCGACAACCCAAAGTTCGGCTTTGCAAGCATCAGTGAATTCGACCTGCGTGGCTTGATTGGACGACATCAGAAGCACTTCGCTGACCATGACTTCTCCTGGACCAAAGGCGGGGAGTTCGTTGCCGCTGAGGGCGAGGGCCATTGTCAGCGAACCCGCCTTGGAGGTGACAGATTCAGGTGCATCGGAGGTGTACAAGGGCGTTTCACCCGGCGTTGAAACGGTGACGGCGGACGTGGCCGGTGCGATGAACTGCTCAACCTGCATGACTTCGCCCGGCATCAGGTTTGAGACGCTGCCCGTGCACGGCGCCCCCAACCGGTGGACGTTGTCCACCGACACTTCAAATCGACAGGGCAGGATGTTGCTAAGATCGACACTTTTCTCCGTAGGGTTGTGCAAACTGACCTGGTGGAGCACCGCCTCGCCTTCGCTGCGTTGGGTGGTCTGAACGGAATAGGTGAGGTCCGCAGGAATGATGACGGGTGTTTGAATGGTGGCTTGAGTGGTGAAGGACGGACCGGCGGTGTGAAGCAATTCGATGGTGTAGGTGCCGCTCTCCAACCATTCGCCCGCTTCATCTTTCATCGACCAGGTCACCGGGTCAAGGTCGAGTCGCTCGCCAGCAAAGAGGTCCAAGCCCTGTTCACGCTGGGGGCATGCAGCCGAACCGTTCACGAGCATCGTGCCGTTGGTGTCGTAGACGTTCAGGACGACGGGGCATGCAGGATTCATCGAAAGCGATGCGTCCGGGCCGTTGTTGACCAGTTGCGGTTCGAGAACGAGCGGTTGGCTGGGCTCAAACCAAGGTTGGTCTGGAGCGTTCAAGACGTCGGCCGTCAAAGCCACCTCGCCTTCCTCAGCCGAAACCATGCCGACGAACAGCGAGGTCACCAGCAACCCCGCCATCACCAACCATCGGCCTGTCGGCTGCTCGCCCATGTGAAAACATGACCCGTTCCCCTTTGAAAGGTCAGCGGTGCACTTCATGTGTGAGCTTTCACAGGTTTTCAAGATCCATCATGGTGGGAATGGCGGCTTCTTGTGCAGCCTGCTGCTGCATTTCGTACTGCTTCCACTCCGGCAGCCCTTGGGTTCCTTCCCAACCCAGCGCCCGTGCTTCGGCGTAGTTACCTTCAGCGATGTAGTGCTGAATCCACGCTTGTCGACGCTCTTCTTCCTCGGCCACCGAGGCCTGAGCGAGCTGATCGTCACGCTTTGTGGAGATGGCCTTTCGCCTGCCGGCGGTCTTGGCGACTTGGGCAACGATGATGAGGGCGAGCAAGAAGATGATGATGCCGCCCATGATTTGAACCGTGCCGCCCTCGCCGCTCAGGAACGAACCGCTTTCGCCGTCGTTGTTTGCCGCAAGGTTGGGGTCGGACGTGATGCCGCAAACCGCCGTGGTTCGGGAGCCTTGGGACACCTCAGGGTCCCACGGGCACGGGTCGTATTCGTCTGCAGTGCCATCACCGTCGGCGTCCGGGCACCCGAAGTATTCCTCGTAGTCTCCGGTGGTGGACGTGCCGGGGACTTTGTAGCAAGCGTCGAACTGGTAGCCGGTGGCGTTGTCGCCGTAGCCGTCGCCGTCAAAGTCCAGCCACTGGCTGGAGCGGAGAGGGAAATTGTCAACTCGGTTGGAACTGCTTTGGTTGTCGCCCCAGCCGTCGCCGTCAATGTCGGACCACTGACTGGCGATTTGAGGGAAGGCGTCGCCGCGCTGCGTTCGCAGGGTCAGGAAAAGACCAGGGTTCTCCTCATCCGCCACCGTGTCGTTTTCCCAGTAGTAGTTGTCACCGTAGCCGTCACCGTCGGAATCTTCCCACTGCTCGAAATCGTTGGGGAACACATCGTCAACGTCTGCATAGCCGTCAAAATCGGCATCCGGGCAGCCTTGGCGCCCTTTCTCGTAGGACTTGCCGAACTCTTCAACGCAGTCATCACCGCTGGGGACGTTGGTGTTGTCGCCGTAGCCGTCACCGTCGGTGTCGGCCCACTGGAACGGGTCATCGGGGAAAGCGTCCAACGGGTCGGTGACGCCGTCAAGGTCGGAATCGGGACAACCTCGACTCAGTTCAGCTTGCGATTCACCGTAGTCAAGCGGGCAAACGTCGCCGGCGTTTCCGTCGGTGTTGTCCCCGTAGCCGTCGCCGTCCTCATCGCTCCACTGGGTGGGGTCGGAGGGGAAGGCATCGCCGTTGAAGCCGCCCGGGTTGTCGCCGTAGCCGTCACCGTCGCTGTCCTTCCACTGGCTGGTGTCGTCAGGGAAGGCGTCGGGGTTGTTACCCGAGGCGTTGTCGCCACGGTTGTCACCGTCGCGGTCCGACCACTGCGTGGCGTCGTCGGGGAACGGGTCACCGGCGTTTGAGTACCCGTCCCCGTCGCGGTCGGCGCATCCCAGACGGTCGATGGTGGAGCTCCCTGCGTTCGAGGGGCAGTCGTCGGCGTTGTTGCCGTCGGGGTTGCTTCCAAAGCCGTCGTTGTCCTCATCGCACCATTGGGTGGGGTCATCGGGGAAAGCATCGGCCCCGAAACAGTCGGTGGTGCTCGGCCAGTTGGCCGTGGGGTCGGAATAACCGTCGCCGTCGGCGTCCGGGCAGCCGAGGCGGTCGTATTGGGAATTCCCGTACGCATACGGGCAAGCATCGGCAGGGTCACCGTTTGGATTGTCGCCGATCCAGTCACCGTCGGAATCCATGTGCTGCGTTCGCTCGAGCGGGAAGGCATCGGGCTGGTTCGCCTGGTCGAGCAAGAGCCCCGGCCAAATGGCGGGTCGGTAGGTGTCCCAAGAGGCGTTGTCGTAGTTGTCGCCGTAGCCGTCGCCGTCGGTGTCGTTCCACTGCGTGGGGTCGTTGGGGAAGGCATCGCCGGCTTGGTTCACGTGGAGCTGGTATTCGTCAAGTTCGAAGAGGTAGTTGTCGCCGTAGCCGTCTTCATCGGCGTCAACCCATTGGGTGCTGTCGTTGGGTGCCCAGTCGCCTGCGTCCGACCAACCGTCGCCGTCAGCGTCGGGGCAGCCATAGCGGTCTTCGGTCGAGGTGCCCGGCGTGGTGATGCACTCGTCGGGTTCGTTGGCCGGCGCAGGGTTGTCGCCGTAGCCGTCACCGTCGGTGTCGTCCCACTGGGTTCCATCGGAGGGGAAGGCGTCGACGACACCATCGCCCTGGTCGGTGGTGTTGTAGCCGTCGTTGTCCTCATCGATGTCAGCGAACCAGAAGTAAACACCCTCGTCGTTGCGTCCGTTGGCGGTGACGATGTGGGTGGAGTCGGGGCTCCATGCGATGCCGTACATCACGCCGCACTGGTTGTTGTTGCCCGAGCTGCATCCGCCTGGTCGGGGGCCGCTAAAGGAATCAACCTGATTGCCCGTGTTGGATTCGTACACGCGCGCCGTGTTGCCGTCGGTTTGGTACCAGTACATGCCGGCGACCACCTGTGAGCCGTCGGCCGAGAACGTGGTGGAGGCGCAAGAGGTCGAGGTGGTCTTTTGCCAGATTCGGTTCCACGAACCGCTGGCGTACTGGTACATGTCGAAACTTGCAGATTGGCCCTCCCAACCACCGCACATCGAGATGTAGTTGCCGTCGGGCGACCAAGCCACGGCGTTGACGGCAGCGGGGGGGTTGGTAAACGTCCACGTTGTCGCACCGGAACTCGTGTTGACGATGTAGATGTCACTGTTCCCGGCCAAAGCCATGTACTGGCCATCGGGCGAGTGAGCCACGTCAAAGAACCGATCTTCGCCGTTGGGGTTCACGGCATAGAGTTCTGACCCCGTTTGCACGTCGATGACGGTGACTTCGCCGTTGGTGCCTTGGTTGCCGTTGTCCCGTCCAATGGCCACGGCCACGCTGGAACTGTCGGGCGAAAACTCCACGCTGTTGACCTGGTCGTTTCCGCCGACATCGACGCTGATGGCACCGTGAAGGGACGTCATGTTGCTGCTGTGATAGATGTTGATCGTGTCGTCGTTGAGGGCCGCTGCGACGTACATGCCGTCGGGAGAAAAGTCGACGCCAAACACGTCGGTGTTGGTGTTGGCCGAACGGACGATGGTCCAGGTGCTGGCGTTCCAGATCCGAACAAAGCCGTCCTCGCCGCCGGTCACGATGAATTCGCCGTTAGGGTCGTAGTCAACGGCGTAGTAGTCGTTGCTCGACGTGATGGTGTATTCGTTCTGGAAGTTGGGGTTACCGATGACCCACCCGTCGTTAAAATCGGAGGTCCCGTCGCCGTCTCGGTCCGGGCAGCCGTCCTTGTCGACGGTTGAGGTGCCGGCCGACCACGGGCAGTCGTCAGCGCTGTCCTGTACGCCATCGCCGTCGGAATCTGCGGCTTGAACGCCCATGCTGGTCACGGAGACGAGAAAGAGGAAGGTCAGCAGGACAGCCCCGCGTTTTCGATGGGGTTGGGTCTCGCCGGAATTTGCCATAGTTCTGCTAATTTTATCCCTATAAAGGGCTTTTTGCAAAAATGCTCAAACAAATTTTCTGACGCCCCACAAGAGAGCAAAGTCTTGAACAGTTGGTGAAGCCACCCACAAGCATGGCGGGCGACATCCCCAAGGTGAACGTCGCAGCCAAAGATCGGGTGCTCCTGCACCTGCTGGCCAACGACGACTGGGCGGACCGCTACATGGTTCCGCCAAGCCTCACTCGACCCGGCATCGCAGAGGCCTGCGCACAACACCCGCCCAACGTCAGCCGGACCATGCGAGACCTGCTCAAGGAACTGCTCGTCGAGGAGCACACCCGAGCCGTTCAGGGGGACGAACGTCGACAGAAAACCTGGCAGTTGACCGACGAGGGACGCATGCGAGCTCAGCAACGCCACGCCACGCTGGACGACACCAAGGTTCTGGTCCGCAACATGAACGGCGAACTGTTGGAGGTCAAGGCCGCCGAAGCCTCGCAGTTGCTTGAAACGGACCTCAGTTTGCTGCAAATCCTCCTGCACGCCCAGCACGAAGGCGTCCTGACCTACGGCGACATTCGGTTCGGAAGCATTCGAAAGGCCAAGGAGGACGGGCTTCCGAAACCCGGCCGCCTGACCCCGCTGGTCGGCGTCCATGCCACCTATGCGAACCGTCCCCCCGCCACGAGGCCGGTCTACGGTCGGGACGATGAACTGGACACCCTTCACGGATGGTTCGCCGACCGGCACCCCTGCATGGTGGTGCACGGCATCGCTGGCATTGGAAAGTCAACCCTCATCGCTCATTGGCTCCAACAGCACATGGAGTCCGACCCGCACCTCTCGGTGTGCTGGTACACCTGCCAGCCCTGGGACCGTGCGCTCGGCTTGGCGACGAGCCTCCTGCATCGGTTTGGCATTGACGAGACGCACGACCCTTACCGCATCATCGAGACCCTTCCTTTGACCCCNGGCGCCGACATGGACGTGGACGCATGGCGCCGCCGCCTGATGGCCTACATGACGGACGCCAACACCATCCGAGAACGCTTCAAGGACAGTGCGGGTGGGCCACCTCCGTACTGGCTCATCGTGCTCGACGACGTGCACCACATCAGCGAAAAAGCACGTCATCTCCTCGGCTCACTGCTCCAACTGGCGCAAAAGGGTCCGCTTCGGGTCCTCCTCGTCTCGCGGACCGAGCTCAGCGTCTACGACCGGCGCGACGTTCACATCCGAGACACCGTGCGGGAACTCCCGCTCAAGGGCCTGAGTCTGGAAGCCACGGAGGCATGGCTTTCCAACCTCGAACACGAGGACGCTCCGGCCGCTGAAGAGGTTCATGCCGCCACCGGTGGCCACCCGTTGGCCATGGAACTTCTCGAACTCTACGGCCAACCGACCCACAAAGACTGGTTGCGCTTCCTCGACGAAGAAATCCTCTTGCGCCTGCCCGAGCAGGAAAAAGAACTGCTGGCCACGTTGGCCGTGGCCGAGGCGCCGGTGCCCTGGGCGACGCTCGCGAGCGGGGTTGGTTGGAACGGGAACCCGCCCGAAAACCTGCTCAAGCACGGCTTGTTGTTGGACTTGGAAGAAGGCATGTGGCTGCACGAGGCGTTGCGCGAACGGCTGTTACGAGACGTGGGCGAAGCGAACGAAGCGCGAAAAAGCCGACTTGCTTGATCTCAGAAGTCATCGGCCGTCATGACTTCGTCGATCCACGACAGAAGTTTGGCCTTGGGCATGCTGCCGGTTTTCTGCGACACGATGGTTCCGTTGCGGTACATGAAGAGGGCTGGGATGCTTCGCACGCCCAACTGGGCGGCCGTGGCGGTGTTCTGTTCGGTGTCGACCTTGGCGACCAGAATTTCACGTTCCTCAGCCACGGCTTCCAACACCGGTCCAATCGCCTTGCAAGGCGCACACCACGGGGCCCAGAAGTCCACGATGACCCATTCGGTTTCGTTNACGGTGTCGTTGAATTCACTGTCGCTGACGTTTCTCACTTCGCCCATGTGTTCACCTAAAACACCNTCAAGAGGACGCATTATAGGCGTTTGCGCCAAATTGGATGGTGCTCAACATGGCAAGTCTCATNAAATGGCGGCGACTCGCAAGACCCGAGGGATGACATGATCATTGCACCCAGCGTCCTCACCGCCGACCTTTCCGACCTTGCCACGGACTGCAAAGAGGCCATCGGCGCAGGGCTCACGTGGTTGCACCTCGACGTCATGGATGGCAACTTCGTCCCCAACCTCACCTTCGGGCCACCCGTGATCAGAAGCCTGCGAAAAGCGCTCGGCCCCGACGCTGTGTTTGACGCTCACCTGATGGTGGAAAACGCAGAGGCCTGCTTCCAAGACTACATCGACGCAGGCTGCAATCATCTCTCCGTTCACGTTGAGGCGGTCAAGCACCTCCATCGCTTGCTGAGCGCCATCCGCGAAGGCGGAGCCACCGTTGGTATCGTTCTCAACCCTGCCACGCCCGTCGAGGCGGCCCTCGAGGTCCTGACCGAGGTGGATTTGGTGCTCATCATGAGCGTGAACCCCGGCTTTGGCGGCCAGTCCTTCATTCCGAACGTGGAAAGCAAGATTCGACGCTTGGCCAGTGCCATCGAAGCGCAGGTCGCCAGCGGCGGGCGCCCCGTTCAGATTCAGGTCGACGGCGGCGTCAAAGCGCACAACATCGCCATGCTGCGCGACTGGGGCGTCACCAACTGCGTCGTGGGCTCGGGTCTGTTCAACGACCGTGCCAGCGTNGCGGACAACCTCGCTGAGATTCATCAAGCACTCAACTGAGGAGGGATGCTCATTCGCATCCTCGTCGTCTCTTTGCTCTACCCCGTTCCGCACAACAGAACGCGGGGCGTCTTCGTGGAGGACCACGTCCATCTGCTGAGGAACCTCGACCACGACGTGAAGGTGGTCAACCCGCTTCCTCGCATGCCACGCTACGCAGAAGCGCGCCGCTCAACCATGATGGGGGTGGCCAAAGCACCCAAACGCTGGCTTCACAACGACGTCCAAACCTTTGTTCCGCGGTTTTTTGCGCTGCCCGACCATCCGTACCCGCGCCTCACCGTGGCCAGCGTTCGCCGGCGAACGGGTTGGGTGGAGAAGCAACTCGGTGACTGGCGCCCCGACATCATCGTCTGCCACACCCTCTGGCCCGTGGNCCATCTTGCAAACGAATTGGCCCGCCGGTGGAGCGTACCGTGGGTTGGAGTGGTTCACGGTNACGATTTTGACGTGGGNCTCGACCTCAAAGNCGTGGGCGACAAAGTGCGGTCGATGGCCGCCGCCTGCAACGCCTTGGTCTGTGCGACCGACCGCCTCGGAGACATCGCCAGCGCCCTTGACCCGCCCCCGAAGCGCACCACGGTGATCCCCTGTGTAACCGACGTTCACAAGGAATGGCGACGACCGGTCTCGCCGATGAAAAAGACGTGGAAGAAAGAACCCATCGACATCCTCTTTCCTGCCGACCCGCGACGCCCTGAGAAACGACACNTGCTTGCCCTGCAAACAGGNGAAGCGCTTGAGCAACGAGGGTGGATGGTGGGGGTGACCTCCCTGAGGCATCAACCTCGGGACATCGTGTTCGACCGAATGTTAACCGCCGACGTGACCCTCATCACCTCGAAACGGGAAGCAGGACCGCTCGTTGCCCGCGAATCGCTGTTGTGCGGGACACCCGTGGTCAGCGTGGACGTGGGCGAAGTGAAGCGCTACCTGCCCTCAGANTGGGTGTGCGGAGAGGATCCTGAAGCCCTTGCAGACGGCATCGAGGCTGCACTGCGAACGGGATGGACGGAAGCGACCTCGGTGGAAGAACGGCTGGCCTTTGCCTCCAAAGCNGAGGTCAGTCAAGCGTGGCGCGAACTGCTTGCCAGCCTCGTCTCGTGAACAAAAACAACGGAAGGCCCAGCAACCACCAGTGCGTGCCCGAAATGAGGCCGATGACAACAAACCCCATACCCAACAGGGCCAGCGCCCAGTCGTCTTGGCGCTCCCGAACGAAGTCCATGCCGCCGCTCATGCGCCACGAAAGAANCAACAACACGCCGGCAGAAAGGCTGCTGGCCACGGCGGCGGCGAACAACCGATGACCGGGCTCAGCCGGGCCCAGAACGATGAGCGTGTACCCGAGCACCACGGCCGCCGTCAAGACGAGGAGGATAAACAACGTGAAGCGCCAGGGGTACGGACCCGCCATCAGGCTCGTGTAAGTAGGCGTCGCCAACAACGTCAGCCCCCAACCGGCAAGGAGCACGGTGAACACGTCCACCGCAGAAGCTCCGTGGGTGCCATCGAGGTATTCGGTTGGGAACGCCAGTGGGGCAAAGATACGCATGATGAGGTAGCCGCCGAACAGACCAAAGGGGAGCAAACCAAAACACAGGTCCATGGCCGTGTGCATTTCCCGGCGGTGATGCGTTGGTCGATGTCGTGCCGCCCCCAAGACGGGGAGCAAGGCGGAGCGTACGGCTGCTGGAACCACCAACCCTGCCAGCCACGCCAGTTGCGCCACGTGAAACACCGCTCCGAGCGTGGCGCCCCCCGAAGCTGCGACCATGAACTTCTCAATTCGCACGACGTAAGGCAAAATGCCCAGGGTAATGGCAAAAGGAAGGGCGGACATCATCAGCGATCGAGGCGAAGACCAGGCCTCGCCCAACCGGCTCCACGCCACNTCACCCGGCGAAGGTGGTGCCGTTCGCATCAGCCACCACAGCGCCAGAACCCATCCTGTCAGCGCCCCGAGGAGGAACGCAGCGGTGAACGCCGTGGCCGAGGTCGAGCCCTGCCACACCAAGGCGGCGTAAGCGGCCACCGTGACNCCGCGCTCGACCACCTTGGTCATCGCCTCAAGGCGCGCCTCGCCCAGCACACGTAAGCCCGAACGCGGCGCGTAGGAGGCCACGTGAACCAGCGCGATGAGCGCCGCCAGCACGAGCAACCCGCGCGGTGCATCGACGTTGAGCCAGTGCTCGGGTCGCAGCACCAAGGCCAGAAGGACGAACGGGGCTGCCGCCATCAGTTGCCAGCGGTACGTCCGCCACACGGCTGCCGGTACCAAGGACGGGGCACGGGTTCCGTCCCGCGCCAGTAACGTCGGGAGCCCCAGGTCCACCACGAGAAACAGCGAAGCGTAGAGGTCGATGGCGAGCACCATCCAGCCGTAATGCTCGGCCAGAAGCGCATGGGTCAGCATGATTTGACCCGTGAAGGCCAACCCAACGGCGACCAGATCGGCGCTGACCAGCCACGAAGCGTCGCGGCCGCTGGAGGGCGTGCGCGAGGACACCTCGGTCATGAATTGGGCACACCGACCGGGCTTTCAATCACTTCCGCCGAATCAGGCCAAGTCGTCCTCTTCAAGCCCCCAAGCCCAGCGACTCACGGTTCCTCGCTCGCCTTCTTCCGACCCGACCCGATGGACGAAAGGGGATTTTCGCAGGGCTCGCTGCAGAATGTGAGCGCGCACGTCGCGGCCCTCAGCTTCCATGGCTTGGATGATTTCAGGGGTGGTGGCCGGACCGTTGGTTCGCAACCATCCNACGATCCATTCGGCCTGTTCGCGGTTGGCCTTCCGTTCATCGCTCCAACGNGAAGGCCGGCCCATACCGATAAAACTCGGTCAACGGANGATGAAGATTTGTCAATCCTCGTCGTCGAATTTGAGATCACGTGCACGCTGCATGGCGTCGTCGTCGGTGAACCAGAAGGTCGGTGTGGGGCCGAGGTCCTTGTCCCACCGCTGAACCGCACGGGCGAACATTTCNCCGTCGGCGTATTNCTTGCACCANTTGAGGAACCANTCNGCCTGNGCCTGCATAGCTTCATCGCCCTCGGATTGACGGCGAAGGAGTTCGGCTTGCAAAGCGGTGATCATCATCCAGTTGGGCGTCANGGCGTAGGTGACGTAGGGNTTTCGNTCCATGTCAACGCTNCGCCATTCCGTCCACANNGANAACACCTGGTCGTAGAGNTANCCGATGGTNAGCACGCCCANCATGACCGTNAGGAANATNGTNAGNAGGCCNAANTAGGTCGCNGGGATNCCGACGATGGTGTCGTTGAAACAAACAGCGTCGGCACACGAGGCTTCGAAGCGCCAGCGAACATAGGGCC
>PBOE01000014.1 GCA_002725275.1 Methanobacteriota archaeon | reverse complement strand
AGGGGTCCTTTAGTACGAGAGGAACGAGGGCTCGGGGCCACTAGTTTACCAGTTGTCTGGCAAGGCAATGCTGGGTAGCCACGCCCTGAAGGATAAGAGCTGAAAGCATCTAAGCTCGAAGCCACCCCAAAGACGAGACACCTCAGAACGCTCGTAAAAGACGAGATGATAGACTGCGGATGTAAGTACGAAGCTACGGCGACGTATTCAGTCCAGCAGCACTAATGTTCGAGCATCTTTTTTTCGTGTTGTATCGTAACCGCACCATGAGTGCCCTTCGTCTAAAAGTTCATGCCAATTCAATTTGCGACGCTCCGTCGCAACCTATCCGATTCGAAAAGAGATGGGTGCACGGTCACAGCGAAGGTGTTTACCTGGTCCCATCCCGAACCCAGAAGTCAAGCCCTTCTGCGTCTCTCCCATTACTGTGGTACGAGAGTCCACGGGAAAGGAAGTCACTGTGCCCCTCTCTTTTCACCTCGGGATCCTCGACCCGCAAGGGCGCTTAAGGCCGGACCTCCGCAGGAGGCCGGCCTTTTTTGCGTTCTGGCACCCCANCGAACACCACGTTTTAGAACTCCAAGACCGAGGTCGTGATGAGCCCATGCCAATAGACACGGTCGACATTTTTGGCAGCGACCAAGTTGGCATCCATTTGGCCAGCGTGGGCGACGTGTTGTTTCACCCTCCCGAACTCCCTGAGCCGACGGTGGAAGCCTTCGAGTCCTGTTTGGGTCTCGAACTTCATCCGATGACCGTGGGTGGGTCGAGTTTGGTGGGGGCACTCGTCTGCGGCAACAGCCGCGGCATCGCTGTGGCCGACATCGCCANCGAAGGCGACATTGACCAGCTCACGGCCTACGGCGACGTGGTCGTGATGGAGGGCGGTGTTAACACGGCAGGGAACCTCTTGGTGGTCAACGAACAAGGTGCCATCGCTTCGCCCAGCATTCCCCAGGAGGGTCTCGAGATCCTCGCAGAGGTGTTGGGCGTGGATGTTGCTGCCACCACCGTCGCCGGTCAAGACGTGGTGGGGAGTTTGGCGGTCGCCAACGACCNGGGCGTTCTTCTTCACCCCGACGTCACCCCCGACGAGGCCCTGCTCATCGAGGAGATCCTCGGAGTGAAGCCCATGGTGGGCACCGTGTCGTTTGGCTCACCCTACGTGGGTGCAGGCGTGTGTGCATCCAACACCGGTGCCATCAGCGGCACCCAAACAACAGGACCTGAACTCAATCGTATCGAAGACGCCCTGGGTTTCCTCTGAAACCNGCCATCCTCGTTGGATGAAATGTTCAAAGGCTGATTTCAGCGGTTCTTTGTCATGGGAGAAATGCTCTACCAAGGCAAAGTGAAGCAAGTGTGGTCAACCGACGACGATGACGTGTATGAATTCCGATTCACCAACCAAATCTCNGTGTTCGACCAGATCATTCCTTCGCTGATTCCTCGGAAGGGGGAATCACTCAACCGAACCACCGCCCACTGGTTCAAACTCATCGAGGAGGCCGGCATTTGCAAAACCCACCTCATCGAAGTGAACGCGCCAGACCGCTGTCTCGTTCGAAAGGTGAAGGTCATCAAGGAGCCCGGCGCTATTCCACGGGACATGGAATGGGTGTTTGTCCCCCTCGAGGTCATTGTTCGCCACTACCTTTCTGGCTCCGCTTGGCGTCGTTTCCAACGNGGTGANCTTTCTGCNGAGGCCTTGGGGGTCGCTCCNGATTGCGAGTACGGCGTNAAACTCTCCCAACCTTTTGTTGAGGTGACGACCAAATTCGAGACCTTTGACCGCAACATTGGNCGNGAGGAAGCCCTTGAGATTTCCAACATCACCGACGAGGAATACGAGAAGATCGTTGCCGCTGCCCTGGCCATCGATGAAATCATCGAGCGGGAAGCGGCCAAGAACGGCCTGATNCACGTCGACGGAAAGAAGGAATTTGCATTGGGCACCAACCGGGAAGTGGTCCTGGTCGACACCTTTGGCACCCTCGATGAGGACCGCTGGTGGGACGCTGAGGCGTACGCTAACGGAGAATGCATTGAACTCTCGAAGGAATTTGTGCGTTCCCACTACATCGAAACCGGCCATCAAGCCAACCTGCAAAAGGCGCGAGATGCCGGCACCGATGAGCCACCCATCCCAGCCCTTCCTCAATCCGTCATTGATGAAACCGCAGCGCTCTACGCTTCGATGTACGAGCGCCTGACCTCACAAGATTTCTGAATCACCGATGGGTGCGGAGGGCCAGGCCAACGCCGCGTCGCTCTGCGGCTTTGAGCAGGGTCGTGAAGTGCTTGGCAACGTCCGCAACACCACCGTCAAGCGGTTCTTCGTACGAAGCGGTCCAGGCTCGTCCTGCGAGATTTTTTCGGAGTTGTCGAACCTCTTCGGCTCTCAAAAATCCATGAATCTGCATGCCACCAAACCCGTTTTCAAATCGGTCGTGGCCGCGTTGCACTTCCTCGCAACCGTGGGCGAGTTGCTCAAGCGCGTCGATGAGTTCGTCGTAGAGGCTTTGACCGTCATGGTCGGTGATGCTTCTGTTCGGGCGNATGAATTCAAGCAGGTAGGCCAGCGCTGAACCGTCGCCGTACGGAAATCGCCCAAATCGCTCCCTCGTCATCGTCTCGCCGAGCGGCAAGGGTCGCCCGTCTGAGGTGAGTTCAGCGCAGGTCGTGAACAGCAGCATGGCTGGGTCCCAGTGAATGCTTGTGAACGTTGTCGGCTCGTTGATGCCTTGCTGCACGAGGCGTTCTTGAAGTTCCGGTCGGTTGGACACGAGGTTCGACCAAGGCTCGCCATCGCCTTCCATGGCTCGTTCAACCGACACCATCACATCGGCGGCGAGGGCGCCGTTGAACGCATCCAGCGTGTGAAACGCCGTGGTGGAAGCTTGCGTTTCCTCGTCCATGGCCAAAGCCCGCCGCAGTGCGACATAAGGACTTGCATCACTCACCGTCGCCGAAGAACTTCTTCATTCGGTCCTCAATCGAACCTTCTCGCTGTTGTACATCACCATCGCCCATCTCTTCTCGGAGACTTGCGAGGCGCCCACTCGGGGTGATGTCAACGGGTTCGGGTTCGGGCTCAACGTGTTCAATGACCTCCACCATGGATTCCGTGATTTCCGGCACCACGTCAACCTCTTCGGTCACCTCATCGGATTCGGTCCGATCGATTTGAAGATTGAAATCGTCTTCATCCACGGGGTCTGGAACGGCTACAGGGTCTTGGTTGGCGGTCTCCGCAGCCGGTGTCGAGGGTGTTTGTTTGACGTGTTTTGAACGGTCTTGCCTTGGTTTCTTGGCTTGGACGCCACCCAACAACCAAGCCAGTGCCACCACCACACCGGCCACGCCGATCACCCACCCCACTTCGTTGGTGGACACGGCCAGAAGGCTCCCTGGCTTGTAGTACGTGCTCAGTGTGTCATCCTCAGGGTTGTCATCGATATCAAAGGGGAAGCTGCAGGCCAGGCTGGCGGTGATTTTCTCGTCCCGCTCAATGCTGTTTGGATTTTTGATTTCAATGACTGGAGCGTTGTCCGCATAGGCGATGTCGACGATTTGGGTGGTGCTCCAGCCGCCGTCCGCTTCAACCGTCAGTTCACACACGGCATCCGCCAAGAGGGTGTATCCGCTTCGTTTTACACCGATGTTGATGTTCCCGTCACTCGTCAAGGAACTGATGCCAACGTTCCAACCGCTCTCTCGAGCCACCACCGACTGGCTGCGTTCGTCCAAGTTGCGACCGTATTGGTCATAGGCTGCAAGGAGAACATCAAACACGCCAGGGGCTGGGTTCCAACCTTCAAGGCTGATGTTCACCTGTTCTTCTTGACCGGCGGACACAACGAAGGTTTCGTCGGTGAGTTCAACCCGTTCCCCGTTGGTGGTTCGCATGGTAAACACCGCACGGAGTTCCTCGTCCTCACCCGCGATGAGATCGCAGGTTACCACCGCACCTTCCACGTCCTGGCGCCCCAGTTGATCAAACGCACCGGCGATGAATGCACAATTGATGCTCGCATCAGGGTACTGGCGCGCAACGGCGTAAATCGACAGGTTTCCCGTTGTTTCTCCGGAACTGAAACTGAGCAAGTATTCTCCCGTGCTGGCAGGCTGGTCGAACTGAACCTGTTGTCCGGAGACCTCAACCTGAAGCGGACCACCAAAACTCGAGGTCTGCCCATCGTCCGTCACGAACGTCACGGATTGTTGTGTTCCCACATAAGCATCGACGACGGGTGAGCTTCCAAAGATCACCTCACTGTAGGCCACCTCGATGTTGTGGCTCTGAACGCCCAACAGGGGATGATTGACGTTGATGGTCAACAGGAAGCGTTGGCTGTTCCAATCTTCGGCGGGGGTGAGCGTCAACGGTATGCCCGAAACCTCGCCTGGTGCGAGGATGATTTGTGTACCCTGCTCGGTGGCCCATCCGTCGGGAAGGCCGTCGATGTCCACCGTCAACATCGCGATGTCATTGCCCAGATTCTCAACCCACGCTGCTGGGTATCCCCCGTGCTCGTTCACGCTCCAAACGCCGCGATGGTCAATGCTGATTTGAGGTGAGGCACCGACACGGACGGGGATTTCTTCCACGATGAGGCCGCGAGTATCGTTGCCTGTGATGCGTATGCGAAGAACTCCGACCTCGCCGGCAATGGCGTCTTCAGGCGGTTGCACGTGAACCGTGATGGTCGTTGTGGAATAGGGGGCGACCTCAGTGACGTTATCGGGTAGCGTGATGTTCCATCCGGCGCCTGCCTTGGCAAAATACGGTTGTTCGAAGGCGTTGCCCGTGTGAACCAGCGTGAAGTCCAAATCTTCTCCCGCAGGGTCGACCTCGAGGTCAGCGTTGGTCAGGTTCAGTCGCCACCCTGACACGGCCTCAACCATGACCGTCAACGTGGTGGTGTCCATGGCGTACCCGTTGGCCATGTGGTGAAGCGTGATGTTGACCGATGACGAGGCCCAAGCCGTGGTCGGCACGTCCACTGCAAAGTACAACTGGTCGGTACCGTTGATTGGAACCGTGGTTGTCTGCACCGGCTCCGCCGTCCAAACGGATGCATCATCACCAAACGGTACCACCTCGAGCGATGGTTGGAGCGTGAGCACATCCGGGGCGTTCCCCAGATTGGTGAGATTGAAACCGAAGACAAGACCCTGGCCCGGCGTTCCGGTTGCCGCCGTTCCGTTCAGCGGTACCACCGACCATTCGTGACTCGGTGCAGCCTGCAGTTGCACGCTGGTGACATCCACGACGTTGTCGCCTCCCAGAGAAGTCCATGTGAAGTCGACGTGGAAGGGCGTCAGGGCGGGTATTTCTGATGAGAGAACCACATCGACGGTCCCGATGCCGGTGGCCAACGCCCCGAGGGTCTTTTGCGGGTCGTAGTAGGTGAACGAAACCTCGGGTGTGAAGCTTGAATCCTCGCTCCGGACCTCGGCTGAGAGGACGAACGTGTCATCGCCGTTGCCCGGGTTCTCCAGGAAAAGCAGGAACCGGTGGGTTTCGCTGACGTTCAGTGCAATGGGTTGGCCGGGCACGGAGGGGGTGGGTTCAATGATGGACAGGCTGGACCGGAAGACCTGAAGCACGTGAAGACTGATGTTGAAAACGGCGTCGACATCGTTGGCATCAACGCTGGAGAAGGTGTGGCGTTTGGGGACAGCGTCGGCGGGGAGTTGGAGCACCAGTTCGCCGTTCAGCACGCCGTTGGGTGTTCCCTGTGCGACCAAGTCGGTGCCGTTCAAGGTCAAATCACCGGTCGCCGTCCAGGTCCAATCCGGTTGCAGCATCCCCATGGCGCTCATGCTCCACGAGGCGGTGCCTGAGGCGGGGAGGGTCCCGCTAAGCACCCAAGTTAGATCGGTGTCCGGTAGGCTGCGGTGGTGCGTGGGTTCCGCCACGATTTTGCTCGCGATGAACGAGAACGGCATGGACTCGCACAACGCCTCCTCACCGCTGCCCATGCACATGGTCAACGTGCTCTGCGTTGAAGCACCGTAACTCGTGCTGGCGGGCACGTCGAGGTGGGCGAACAGGACCGTAGACTCGCCCGGGTTCAGCGAGACGCTGAACAATTGGGCGCCAGTGGCATCGTGAATCGAAGGCGACCCGCCCCAGGAGGGCGCCGTCCATGTGATGGACGTGGTGCTTTCAGGGGCGTTGCCCAAGTTTTCGACCATGAACCACGCCTTGGCCGTCTGGCCCGGTCGTCCGTGGCCGGTGGAGGCGTTCATCCCGGTGGCGCCGGTGAGGTCGAGCCCACGGGTCCGGAAGACATCAATTTGCACGTCAAGGGTGGTGTTGACGGTTGGATCGGCTGTGAGGGCCAGCACGAAACTAACCACGCCAGACTCATCGCCAAGTGCAGTTGAGGGGATGCTGGCATCAAAGGTCACGGTTTGCGCAACGTCGGGCACGAGTTCCCGTGTAAGGGGTGCGTTGTTGGCCAACTCAAAGGTCCAGCCATCCGGTAGTTGGGCCTCATCGTACGTCAGGGTCCAATCCGCCGTCTTGGACCCGGTCGCCCTCATGTCAACTTGGACTTGTTGCGATGCCCCGGGGGAAATCCTTGGCGTCTCGAGCGGTCCAGCGAGTTCCGCAAGGTAAGGTTCGACGACGGTGAACTGCGTGGTCGCCCGGTTGTTGTCCTCTCGCTGTTCCGTGATGTTGGCGTTCACATCCAGCACCAATTCAAAATCGTGAACACCAAGTTCTGCGACAAAGTCAGCAGAAAACGTCAGTGGACCGCCTTCACCGGACGGTGCGACCGGTGGGCTGCTGGTGAACCGTTCCCTGATGAGTTCCACGCCGTTCATCAGGATCGCTGCGTCGACATCGTCGTCGGCTTCGGATGTCCCCACGTTGGCAAACTGTCCGGTTACGGTCACGGTTTCACCGGGGTCGGCTTGAGCCGGGTTGAAGGACAGGCCCCGGTTGTCAAGCGCCGGTGTGAGGTCGGCACCTTGGTTCGACACGAGGGTGTCTCCGAACAGGACGTCAAGGTGGCCATCACCGTCGACGTCCGCCACGGCGGGCGAGGTCCACACCCGGTGGGGCATGCTGAGGGGCGTTGACCACGCGTCGTTGATGTCCGCTGAGGCACCCGTGTCCCCGTCAAACGCCCAGAATCTGCGCCCAAAGCCGACCAAAATTTCGGGTGTCCCCTGTCCGTCAATGTCCAGCCAGAACGGCGGCGAGGCTGCGATTTCATCGTTGTCGGTGCCCGCTCCACGTTGCAGGTCTCGGGTCCATTCCGTGACCGGCGTGCTGTCCGAGATGTCGGTGCAACCCAGCATGCCTTTCCGATTGAAGTTGAAGGATTCTTCTGAGTACCACGTCACCCAGCACAAGCGGTCGTCAACACCGTCATCGTCGGTGTCCAACGCCAGCGGTTGGGCATCAGCGTACCCGTTTTGCGCACGGAAATTGAACACCTCCGTGGTTGAGGTCAACTCCATCCCGATGAAACGAGCACCGCTACCCGAAGTACGTCCGTTGGCATCCGTGGGGACGGTGAGGATCATCTCCGGAGCAGCATCTTGGTCCAGTTGCACAATGACCGGACCCGGAAGCCGCAGCCGAGGTGCATCGCTGTCGCTGTCGGTCCCCTGGACGGCCACGCGCTCCCAATCAAGGGACCCCGAATCACCGTCAATTTTCCAGATCCACATGTTCCCTGAATCACCGTCGATGGTCGTCAGGACCACGGACGTGGTGGTGCTGTCGAGTTGGGCCCAGACGGGGTCGGAGGGGTGGGTTCCACGGTCCAAAGCGACGCTCCAGTCCTCTTCGGTTGGTGGTGAGGTGGTCAGGCTGTACGCATTGACGTTGACCAGCGGGTTGTTGTCGGGGTCGTCAACCACCGCCACGACCAGTTCCGGTGTCCCGTCGAGTTCAAGGTCGGCCAGGAGCGGTTGCGTGACGGCCTGATGGTCGCTGTTGGCCGTCGGCCAGTGGGGCGACGGGGAGCCGATGCGTACGTCTGCGTCGCTGTAGGACCAGACCAGTTCGTTGCTGTGGCCGGAGGTCTGCCAGTTGGATTCCGTGCAGGTGAGTCTGGGTGACCACACATCGATGTTGAACGCCGACGCCGTGTCGTAGACCACGATGATTTCCTGCATTCCGTCATCGTCGATGTCGTGAATCATCGGCGTCGAGCGTACGCTTTCGGTCGCTCCAAGGCTCACTCGCCATGCGATTTTTGCGTCGTTGCCCGACACGATGTTCAGGTAGCTCGTTCGGGTACCGTCGGCGATCTCACTTGAGACCAGCACCGGGAATAACGTGCCCTGCCCGCACCGTTCCACGGCGGTCTCTGAGGCCGTCACGCTGGCCGAGAAATCACCCACGATCGAACCGTAAGCATCACTTTCGGTGCTGTCTTCAAACACTTGCCAGTTCACGATGGGGTTTTCCAAGGTTGCCAGGGTTGTGACGTTGGCTACCGAGCCGGTTCCAGGACCACCGTCAGGTCCGTGAGATGGAACGCTTTGGTTGTGCGTTGGTGTTCGTGCGTACTGCGGCCAGGGTTGTTCCATGCTCGCCCATGGCGTTTCTCCACTGCGGCTCACCGAATGCGTTTCTGGCAAGTCAAAAGGGGCTGCCAGTGGGGTTGCGACGACGCTGATCATCAGCCAAATCATCGCCACGGCAACGGCATGTTGCCGGTTGCTGTGCGGCGTTACGCCCTTCATTGTCAATCACCTGCTTCGGGGGGTTGTTATTGCTTATGGATGATTCAACACCTAAAACACCTTTTCACGGCTGCATCAATTCAAGCGAAACAAGGGGACGGAGTGGAAACGAATGGCTGCGAAGGCCGCTTGAATTAAATAGGGGTCGTCGGTGGAAGGCATGACTTCGGTCGCATTCTCTCCTGAGGGTTCACCGGTGAAGGACGGAAGAGTCGCTTGACTTCCCGTCCCCATCGTCCCTCTTGAGAACGCAAAGAGGTGATGAAATGTACAAGGTCGTAACCAAGGAAGACACCATCCGCATTCCAGCGGAATACATGCGCAAGGGTCAATCCCTTGACCAACACATTGACCGGTTGTCGATGGACGCATTCGAAGGAAAATTCGACGCTGAGAACCGATTCGTTCTGGTCACCAACAACCACAAAACCATCGGTCGCGGGCGCATCATCCACGGCGACGGTGCCATCTACCAGCGTGTCCAATTTGACGCCGTGTTGTTCTGCATGGACGACCAAGAGGTCGTCGAAGGCGCCGTTTCAGAGGTGAACGAATTTGGTGCCTTCGTTCGCATCGGCCCCATGGAAGCGCTTCTTCACAAGTCCCAAATCATGGACGAGCCTGTTGACATCAACATCGGCGCCAACAAAATCACGGGACGGCAGAGCGGTCGAGAACTCTCCATCGGCTCTTTTGTTCGAGCACGCATCGTCTCCCTGTCGCCCGATACGTCCGACCCGCGCCGGTCAAAGATCGGTCTCACCAGCAAGCAGGATGGACTTGGTTCCCCCTCTTGGGACAAGCGAGGAAGTGGTGAGTGAACATGGCCAAGATGCCTTTCTCTTGTGGCGAGTGTCATCTCGTGCTCAACGACGGTGTGGACCAGTGCCCACACCACCCCTCGGCGCCCGTTTCGTCCGACTGGACGGGCTACGTCATTATTGTCAACCCTGGCCGCTCGGAGATCGCCAAGCGGCTCCAGGTGGAGAAGCCGGGCCGCTACGCCCTGAAAGTCAACATCCGATGAAGGTGGTACCATGCAAATCAAAGAACGAAAAGAAAACAAGATTCTCAACCGGGTTGAGATTTCATTCAGCTGGAGGCACGACAAGAAGTCCACGCCTTCCCGAAAAGAAATCATGGACCTCGTCCAAACCCTCGAGCCAGGTGCAAATCGAGACCTCATCGTCGTGAAAGACTGCTCGACCCGCTTCGGTCAACCTTTGACAACGGGCACGGCCTACATTTACGAATCTGCTGAGGCCATGGCCGTGGAGCCCGGCTTTATCCACAAGCGCCACGAAGACCTGCGCACCTCCTCCGCTAGCGAGGCTCCGGCTGAAGAGGCTGCAGAAGAAGGAGGCGATGAGTGATGGGCGACGGACCAAACCCCAAAGCCAAGTGGTCGAAATACAAGGTTGAGGACGGAAAACTCGTCCGTGCCGAGCACTGTCCGAACTGCGGACCTGGTGTTTTCCTCGCCACGCACAACAACCGCAAATCCTGCGGCCGTTGCGGCTACACGGAAATGGCTGAGTGATTCAATTAGTACCTTGTTCAACGTATTCGAACGGGCTGTTTTCCCACGAACCGTCGTTGTACAGCACCAGTGCACCAGCGCCCATCGGCACGATGTGAATAGGCAACTCGTTGGTTGAGCGGCGGTCTTCACCATCCCGGTGAATCACAACCTCTTCTCGCCAGCCTGCGATACGCCAGCCTCCTGCTGACGAATCGAACACTGCGGATTGAACCGGTCCACTGAGGCGTGCGTGCTTGACGGGCTCCATTCCGTGCAACCAGGTCACGGTGCCGTCGGTTGAACACAACAAATCGTGAGATTCGTGCTTGAAATGGTGTTCGATGGGTGCCTCGGCGTGGTCGAGAAGGTGCTCCTCGAGCAGTTGCCCCGTCTGGAGCGATCGCCGCTGGACTCGACCGCCTCGCGAGGTGATCCAGCACTCTTCACCAGCGATGTTGAGCGCCACGGTTTCTTCGTTGCGCGGTCTCTTTTTTGGATAGGACCATTCGGGAGGGGGCATGCGCCAGTGCTCATCGGCGTTCAGGCCGATGCCGTAGAGGCCACGTCGGTACAGCACGAACACTACGACGTCACCGTCCGTGGCGAGGGCCATGGGTTCTGCGTCGAGTGAGTGCGCCCACGTGTTTCCTGCAGGGTGGTGATTGGTGCGGGTGCCAATGGACGTTCGAAGGTCAGCACGTGGCTTTCCTTCATCTGTTGAACCGACGGGGATGGCACCCATGCAGGCCAACATCAACTCCCTGTCGAGCCACGTTGCAATGAGGTGTCCGTCAGCGATGGCGCCCTGACGCAGACGCATGGGATGGGGGACGGAAACCTTGCTCACCGGTTGCATGTGGGTGTCAAGCCAGAGGAACTCACCGTCCATGCCGGTGATAAGCGCACCTTCGGGGTGATGAATCAGGTTGTCAGGAAGAAACGGGATGCGGTTGGGCAGTCCCTCGTCCATGCCTTCTTTACACGACACTGCTATGTCAAACCTCGTCTCAGTCACCTCAAAATAGCACCCATGGGACAACTGACCATGGCCACTTCCTCGGTAATTCTCATTGTCGTGAATCAACGGGACGTGGCGAGCACCAACCAAGCAGCAGCCCTTCGTGACATGGACGCGTGGGATGAGATTGGGCCCGTTGAGGGCCACCCATGCTATGCGTTTGAGCACCTCCGGATGATCTACCTCCCGGATGGTTTGCTCTTTGAAGACCACCTTGAGCGTCGTTGGGAATCAGCGACCGGGGAATCGGTGGCTGAAATCATCTTTCCATCTCGACACGTGGCCGCCAGCGGTCAAGCGTCGCTGACGCTCCATCCCATCGGTGTGCCTCATCTTGGCGTGGGTGAACAAGGCCCCTACGGCGGTCACGGTGGTCAGGCTCCACCACCCTCGACGCGCTTGGCCCGTTGGTGGCAACTTCTGTTGCAACTCGCACCTGACGAACCCGCCGTTGAGGGCTTCGATTTGTCGCTTGAGGTGACCCATCACGGCCCCACCGTCGGTGTGCCCTGCATGTTCATTGAAGTCGGTTCCACCGAAGCGACGTGGGGTCATGAGGGTGCAGCACGATTGCTGGCCACCATCATCCGTCGAGGATTGATGGACGGACACGGTGAATGGGATGCCGAGCAAAACAAAGGTGAGTTGGTCCTCGTGACCCTCGGTGGTGGCCATTATGCACCCCGTGCAAACCAGCTGGCAGCCCTCGACGGCGTGTGGTTGGGTCACATGTTGGCAACCTACGCCCTGCCGTTCGAGAAAACAGAGGATGGTCGGGTGGAGGGTGCCTGGCGACAGTCCATTCTTGCCGCCTTGGGCGCGACTCGGCAGGCGTTTCCCGGCGGGTCCCTCGTGTGCTCCATGGACAAAAAAGCGTTCAAGGGTTGGCAGCGACAAGCCGTTCGGGACCTGTTGGAAATCGAGGGCGTACCGTTGTTGACCACGAACCAAATCAAACAGCGTTTGGCGGTCGAATAGCGAACAGCACAAAGGGTCAAAGAGCGCCTCCGATGTCGGATGGACATGGTGGGCTGGTTTTCCAAATTGGTCGTCGCCACCACCATCAGGATGCCAAAATGGTTCGTTCGTTGGGTGAGCCGTCGCTACGTCGCAGGTTCCACGCTTGAGGAAGCCGTGGCGGTCATGAAACGGTTGAGTGCCGAGGGCGCCTGCTTTACCATCGACGTTCTGGGTGAGGAAATTTCCTCCATGGACGAAGCGACCTTCTTTCTCGAGGAATACATTCGTGTCATGAAGGCCATCAGGGCCAATGATTTTGACGCCAACATCAGCATCAAACCCACCGCCTTCGGTCTGCTCATCGACCCTGAGCAGGGCATGGAGAACATTCGCCACCTCGTGAAATTGGCGGCCGAGGAGGACATGTTCGTTCGCCTTGACATGGAAGATCACCGTGTTACCACTGACACCATCAATGCGGTGGTGGCGCTGCACAAGGAGGGCCTCACCAACGTCGGGACGGTGTTGCAAGGGCGGTTGTTCCGAACGCTGGCTGACATTGACACCCTTGAGACCGAATTGGGGCCCGCGGCAGACTATCGTATCTGCAAGGGGATTTACCTTGAGCCGGAGGAGATTTCCTTCACCGCATACCGAGACATCGTCGACGCCACCAACGCAGCGGTCGACCGGATGTTGACAGCTGGTGCTTACGTCGGGGTCGCAAGTCACGACCAGGCCGTGGTCGACCATACGCTCTCGGCGCTTCAGTCCCACGGCATGGGCCCGGGCGTTCCAGACCCACGAGACAACGCCGGACCTCCTCGTCATCACAAGGGGCCGGGGTATGAATTCCAAATGCTGTTGGGCGTGCTTGGTCCACTCCGTCGGAAGTTACTCCGAGACGGACATCGAACACGGGTCTACATTCCCTACGGTGAGAAGTGGTACGAGTACAGCATCCGACGGCTCCAAGAAAACCCCACCATCGGGACGCACGTGGCCAAAGCGTTTCTGATGCCGTGGACCAATCGTCCGTGATCACTTGCGCTTCTTTTTCTTTGAACGCCCGCGATTGGCGTTTGGATTCACACCTTTCTTGACGTGCTCTTTGGGTCGTTCGGGGTTGGGATTGAACCCCAATCGGCCCTCTTTCCACGCTTGCCGACGCGCTCGGGGTGTCCGAGGTGCGAAGTGTTCTCCCTTCGGAGGCTCGTGAAGGTACATGCGTTTGATGTCAGGGGCTTCTACGGTTCCTCGCATCGTTCGTCCCGTCCCAGTGTGGATGGCCCGTATGCGCCAGGTCTCACCGTTGTGCTCCATCAAGTGGGAGCCGGTGAACGTCGTTTCTTGCGGGACAACGATGACATCGGGGGTGGAATCTTCGCCTCGGGTGAGGGTGAGTTTGACACGAACCATGTCGGTTCTCAACGCCGTAATTCGCGCAATGGAGGCGGCTGTTTCACCAGTCACCTGCCGCCCGTCGCGGAGTTCAATTTGATGAATTCTCCACAGCATCTCGTCCTCCTCAAACACATCCCCGACCACGAATTCTTCGTCAGCATCAACCACCAAAACCACGCGCACGGATTGAGGTCCGTCGGTTAGGATGAACGGGATGTTGGTCGGTGGAGGAGGACGGAAGACCACGGTGTGAACGCGGTCGCATCCCGTGCATCGGACTTTAAAGTCCGCACCGTTGCCAACTTTTTTCTCATGAAGAATCTCGTGGGCGGTCATTTCGTCGCACGACGGGCAAAGGGTGGCGTTGTCGAGGACCTCCTCTTCTTCCCACACCTCGTCCTCATCCATGGGGTTCCCTCAGTGGTTGCGCTGGACCCGGCGGGTTTGAAACCTCCGATTTGGATGGCGTGCAAGCCTTGATGTTGGGGGTGGGGGACCGTGGAGCATGGCGGATGGTCTGGAGGACCTTGCTCGAGGCGACGTGCTCGCCCACCTCCTCGCCAAAGACAGCAGCCAACCTCAGGATGAACCGCTCATTGCCGCCAACATCCACGAGCAACTTCAGCACATGGGCCTCTCAACCTGGTCCATCTCCGTGCTCCGTCGCCTGCGAGATGCCGTTGGCCGACTGGCGCCTGAGCGAATTTTGGAAGTGGGTGCCAGCATCGGCCATCGTACGGCCTGGTTGCTGGACGATTTTGAACGGAAGGAACGAACCCCCAGCGCTCTGACACTGGTTGAGCAAGGGGGGAAATTCGGTGTGATCCTCCAGCGTCTTCTGCAACGGTACGAAGCTCTGACGTGGGCGTCGGTGGTGGTGGGTGAGCCCGAACAATTGGCAGCCGAACACCAAGCATGGGCCTTGGCTTCGGCCACGGGGTCTGAACTGTCCAACACCCCGTTCGAGTCCGGGTATGATGTGGTTGTCGTTGACGGTCCATCCCCCTCACGGGCTGGCCTTGTGGCCACCTACCTTCCCATGTTGAACAACAACGGCGTGTTGTTCACGGTGGAACCTGACATGCCAACGGGTGAGGTGGATGAAAACGATGCAGACGGTATGGCGCTGGTGAACGGCTTCAATCGTTGGATTGAACTTGTCAGCGATACGCAGGCTACCCACCACGTGGCCTTCATGCCCTTGTTCGGTGGAACTTTGGTCGCCTGGCTGCCTCACGCCTGAACGGCGAGGTCGATGAGCCCTGAAACATTCAACAAGCCGTAGCCGTAATAGTCATCGTGCGTAGCCTGGCCTTCCTCTGGTACAGCGCTGTCCTTGAGCCATTGCTTCACGGCGTCCACGTTGTCGGCACCGTTTTGTGTCCCTCCTGCTTTCAAATCGGGCTTTTGTTCAAGCAGCAAGCAAAGCGCACCCGTGACGTACACGGTGGCTGCACTGGTGCCGTCAGCGATGCCCCAGCCACCGTCTTCGAGCAACACCGGCACACCCTCTGCAGGTGCGACAATCTCCGGCTTCTTGTTGGGGTCTCCACGCGGCATCAAAATGGGAAGGGGTAAGATGCGGCCGTTGTTATCGCCTTTGGACGAACCCGGCCAGTGCGTGCCTTTGATGGTCACGCCGCCGACCGAGATGACCCCCGCTTCGCTTGAGGGGTGGGCCACGTCGCCGTCGTCGTCTTCACCGTCGTTTCCAGCGGCGGCCACGACGTAGATGCCGTCATCGATGGCGTCGTTCGCCGCATCGCCCGATGTGCGGCCTGAACCGACGGAGAACGGGAGAATGTTCGGTGCCCCGCCAAGGGAGAGGGAAATCACGTGGGCCCCGTTTTCAACGCACCAATCAACGGCGTCCGCCACGAGCGTGTCGCTTCCACTTCCGTTGGCTCCCAAGGCCTTGGCGACCAACAGGTCGACGTTCTTCGCCACGCCCTTCAGCCATCCGTTCGCCACCAACAATCCCGCCATGGAAGTGCCGTGGCCGTGGTCGTCGTACGGATCGCCGTTACCGTTGATGAAGTCCTTCCAGCCGACCAAGTTCACGCCCTCGAGGTCCTCATGGTCAAGGGCGATACCGGAATCGACGATGCAAGCGGTGACGCCCGCTCCCGTCATGGATTCTGGGACCGGGTTGATCAACTCGTGGTAGGTCGAATGGCGCTCAAGCGCCACCTCACTCGGGCGAAGAAGAATGGCGCCGTCGCTGAGGACCACGGCGGCGAGGTAGCCGGCAGCGAGAACGAGGGTGATGCCAAGCGTGATGCTCACGATGAGTTTGATCGCTCGGACATCACCGGTTTCGTAGTCAAATTCGGCTTGATAGGGCGGTGGTGCTGACCAGAATTGCGTGGCCTCAGCGACGGACGTGCTGACGTCATCCACCGGGTCCATGCCATCAACTCAGGGTGTGAACTATTTCAGTCAGTGTATCAACGAATCGCTTGACGTCTTCTTCGTTGTTGTAGAGATAGGCCGAGGCTCGCAGCGAGCCTTGAGAGTGGCCTCGGTCGGCAAACCAAGAGTGGACGCAGTGCTGTCCACTTCGCACCATCACGCCGGCTGCTTCGTCAAGAAGAAGCGCCACATCGTGCGCAGGCAGGTCGTCCATCAGCATGGAGCAAATGCCTCCACGCTTGGTTGGGTCCTCTGGGCCGATGATGGAGACGCCTGGGAGATCTTTGACGCCCTCGGTCATGATTCGGTTCAGCGCAATCTCATGTTCGTGGACCGCATCCATGTCGAGCTTGGAGAGGTAATCGATGGCGGCTCCCGTAGCCATCATGCCTGAGAAATTTCCGAGTCCTCCTTCGAACCGAGCGGGTGGAGCCGCCCACGTGGCATCGGTGTAGGAAGAGGTTTGGACGGTTTGGCCACCGGACTGGATGGTTCGCATGCCATCCAGCAGGTCGTAACGCCCCCACAATCCACCCATGCCCGATGGGCCGCACATTTTGTGGATGGAAAACGAGAGGAAATCGATGTCCAAGGCTTGGACATCCACGTTCATGTGCGGTGTGGATTGGGCACCGTCGATGGCCACCAGGGCGTCGTGGTCGCGAGCGACTTTCGCCACCTCCGCTACGGGTATCTCGATGCCGTCGAGATTTCCAACGTGGCTCATGGCGACCATTTTGAGATTCTTTCCGGCTTCCGCACAGGCGGCCTCAAACGCCTCCATGTCGAAGGTGTTGTCCGGATGACTTGGAACAACCCGGTGGTCGATGCCTTGTTCCTGCTCGAGTTGCAACCACGGCACGAGGTTGGAATTGTGCTCTCGGTCCGTCGTCAACACCACGTCACCTTTGTCCCAGTTCAGCCCGTGGGCGACCTGATTGATCGAGTGGGTGGCGTTCCTGGTGAACACGATCTCGTTGGGAGAGGGAGCGTTGAGGAACCGAGCCAGTTTGTTCCGAGCTTCTGAGACCGATTTCGAAACAGCGGTTCCGTAGCGGTGAACCGACCGACCGCCGCATCCCGGTGTTTCCGTGTAGTATCGGTGAATGGTGTCGATAACCGATTGAGGTTTGAGAGTGACACAAGCGTTGTCCAGGTAGGCAGGGGGATGGTCGCCGCTGAGGGTCGGAAAATCTTCTCTGTAGTTCTTTAGCATCTCACCAAGCCTCCTGGTCCGGCATGTAATCAAGCGCAGGTGCGTTCACGCCGCACGACGGGCAATCAATCCTGCTGGGCATTGGGGTGGTGCAGGCATAACACGAGTTACCAACCACCACCAAGGCGGAGCATCCCGGTCCGATGCATGGATGCTCCAATTCACCTGTGCTGTTCAACGACAGCGGAGAGGATGCGCCGCATTCGGGGCAAGCAGCACTGGTTTTCCTCATGGCTGGAACAACCCCCGACATTTCCAGCGAAGCATCGACCGCTGCCCGTGTTCGCACTTGCGCTTGGTTCCCGAGCATGCGCTGTGGGTACCACAACACAAACATCAGCACGGGGATGGCAGGCAACCCCGTGAGAAGGTGAACGACGAGGAAGCCGATGTTACTCTCTCCGTACGATGCGACGTGGTGGAGTCCGGCCCACGATGAGATGACGACGAGCATCACCCACGTTGCGAAAACAGCGCTCCATCCCCGGAGGGAGTGGTCGGCCAGGGCTTCCTCCATGACCCTCACGTCCTCGTGAAGATGGTTGATTTCGACGTGCAAATCTCGGGTTTCAACCACGGCCTTCCAGAAGAAGAACAAGAAGAAGAACACGACGAGCACAACGAGCGTCCCTTGCATCATGTCAGACAGATTCAGGCCCACGGGAAACGTTGGGTTCTTTTGATGAAAAAAAATCTGGGCACCCACCAGACCGTTCCACATCACCAAGAGCGATATGGCGTGAATTCGCATGACGGGAAACAACATCCAGGCCTGGTAGGCAAACCAGCCCCAGCAGATCAGCGAGACCATGACTTGGAAAAACTGGAAGCCGCTGATGGCAAGGACGCCGTCCAGTCCAGAGACCTTTGCGTCGCCTCCGCTGATCAACTCGCTGGAAACGGATCCAAAAATCAGGGCAAGGAAGCCGAAGAGAATGGTCGTGTAGTGCGAACGAGTCCAGTCGTTTCGCAGTAATTTCCACTGAAACAGCCATTCTTTCTGAACCGTGTTCATCGTGTCTGCCAGCGGAATGTGAGCGGGGATTTCCCTGATGAGTTTCATTTCGCTCATGCGAAACGGCAGGTCGGAGTTGGCGGCGCTCGCGCCGACCTTCTCCGCCACATCATCGGCCATGGTGACCTGCTGGCGTTCGCCCCTTTGAGTCCTTTCGCTTCACCGTTCAGCAGGCTTGGTTTCTGAGGGTGATGGTTAAACGAGAAAGGGGGCTCGCCGAGGGTAGAGCCGAGATCGCATAGCCTGGTAGTGCGCGCGACTGGAAATCGCGTGGGCCCGTTCCCTCGGGAGTTCAAATCTCTCTCTCGGCGCCACACGGTCTCCCACCACCACAACGTCCATGTTCGGCAGGTTCGTGCGTTGGACGTGGACCCTTCGAGCAAGCCTCAACGGCGCTGGTACGCGCTCATGGCCTTGGGGATCCTTCTTCATGCGCTGAGCATGATGAACAGCGATCTTGGCCTTGATGCTCATGTCCGGTTGAATGCAGCGATGGACGAAACGGCCACCGGGCAGGATTTGGCATGGGGAAACCTTCGAGTTGAGGACAGCACGCGTCAAACACCGGATGACCCGGGTGAATACAACGGCTACATTCCACCTTGGTTTGCATCTGAAACATCGGTCAAAATTTCGGCTTTTGCTGGAGTCCTCGGCGTGGCTTTGCTGGCAGGTGCGGTGCCAAAATGGTCCACACAACCGGGGCGGTTTGACCCAACGCCAGCGGCGCTGGTGCTTCTCAGTCCAATCTTTCTCTTTGTGTCAGGACGCGGGTATGACGAGGGTCTTCTGGCCCTTATCGCTGGCCTTGGCGTGATTGGATTCTTGTTCAATCAGGGCGCCCAACGACGCGAACGACTGCTCCATGTTCTGATGATGGCCACGGCGGTGCTGCTCTTGCTAGGCTGGAAGGGCTTCGGCATGATGTTCTGTTTGGGGGCCTGGGCGTTGACGCTTGTCGTTGGTTTCGTTTGGGTGATGATCGAGGACGGACGAACCGATCGAATCGGAGCGTGGCTGCGCCATCCGTGGAAGATGGGGGCCCTCGCCGCTGTTTTGGTACTGTTAGCGGTGTTTGTCGTTGGCTTCTTCGGCGATGTGCCGACCTTCCGAATCGTGCGTGAGCGTCCGCTCGCCTATGCGGTGGCCACGCTCACCGCCGCCGCCCACGCCTCAATCGTGTTCTTGCTGGTCGGTTTCATGCTGTGGCCGATGGTCGTCGCTCGATGGTCATCGTTCAGCGCATGGCGGGGGCCGGGACCGACCATGGTGGTGGTGTACGCAAGCGTGCTGCTGGCTGGTATTTCGTCGTACATCGGCGCGCTCTGGACCCTGGAAGCTTCTCTGTGGAACCGTTCCCTTCCGGAAACCATGCTGGTGTTGGGCAACAACGGGCGCTACGCTACGGCGATTCTTCTCCCTCTCATCACCTTGCTTCGATGGATTCAGCCTTCCAATGCATCCCCGAAGGGAAAGGAGGACCGGAACATCGGCTTCGCCGCTGCTGCCTTGGTGCCACTGATGTTGTTCATTGCGCTGTTTGGCCAGCAACTTTGGTCGGAGGATGCCGGTGCATGGTTAGCGGACACCACCGAAGAGGACGAATGTTTCCTCATGGTTGCACCGGAGACACTGGC